>CAYVHW010000024.1:0-13796 GCA_964451435.1 uncultured Nitrososphaeria archaeon
TCTCCATCAAGACTCCTGGGATCAACGCCTCATCAGCCCTAAACTTCACGATATCGTATAGTTGGTCGCTACTATATTCATCTAGGTGGATTATGTTTCCGAGTAGGGTGCTCCTAGTGCTCTCATCCAATACGTCGAATATCTCTGGATTCCTGGTTATCAGGATGACGGAGATCCTCGGAACCCTCTCCCTCTCCTCCCCAATCCTACTGAAGAAGTATAGGGCGTTCTTCTCCTCCCTGCCTAGAAGCGCGTCGACCTCGTCGAGGGCTAAGATCCCATAGATATTTCTTAGCTCAAAGTAGTTTAGAATCTTGTGGAGTAGCTCCTCATAGGAGTAGCCTCTCATAGGTATCCTCGCCTTAAGCTGCTCAATCATCCTAGTCAAGATCGTGAAGATGGTCTTGCTGATCCTACAATTCACGTAGAGGAATCTTAGATCAACTCCCCTCTTCCTCGCCTCCTCCCTCGCCTGCCTACCGAAGAGCTTGACCAGCGCGCTCTTCCCAGTTCCAACGGATCCCGTGATGATAACCCTCGTCGAGATTCTAGATGTTCCGGCGATAACCCCGCTGAAGAAGGTCTTCAGAAGCTTGAGCTCTCCCTCCCTATGGGGTAGAGCCCTCGGAACATACTCAGGCGAGAGCTTCTCCTCATCCCTGAAGATCCTCATCCTACACCAATATCCTTGTATGCGAAGATTTAAGTTAGAAGGAGTTGGTGGAAAATGCGTGGCCCTGAGTGGAGCTGAGCTTAGAGAGCTTCTCGTCAAGTTCATCAAGGTGGTCGCGACTAAACTTCCAGACGATGTCCTCAAAGCTCTTCGAGAGGAGAGGGAGGCCGAGGAAGACCCCGTCGCTAAGAGGTTTTATGAAATGATGCTTGATAATGCCCGCTACGCGGCCGAGAAGGAGATACCCATATGTCAAGATACTGGAGTCCCATTCTTCTTCATCAAATTGGGGACGAAATCCCCTTACCTCAGCCTAATACCTTCGATCATCGAGGAGTCTATGGAGATGGCCTCGAAAGAGATCCCGCTTAGACCGAACGCCGTCGATCCAGTGACCGATGAGAATCTAGGCGATAACGTTGGACCATATGTTCCATGGATAGAGTATGAGCTGCTACCTGACAGCGACCTAACCGAGATAACTCTGCTCCTATCTGGTGGAGGAAGCTCTCTACTTGGGAGATCCACTACCTTTAAGCCCTTGAATGGGTTCGAGGAGATGATCGATTTTATCGTGGACGCGGTCGCCGAATACGGCGTCAACGCCTGCCCACCACTATTCATCGGTATAGGGATAGGGGCGACCTCCGAGATAGCTTCAATTCTCGCTAAGAGAGCCTTACTGAGGGAGATTGGATCTAGGAATAGAAACAATATTATCGCCGAGATCGAGGAACTGTTATTGAGGAGATTGAATGAGCTGAAGATCGGGGTTCAGGGATATGGCGCTGGAAAATCCGTCCTCGACGTCCATATAGAGTATTCCGCGAGGCATCCCACGACCTTCGCCGTCGGCCTATCGGTGAACTGCTGGGCTCTCAGGAAGGGGGTTGTGAAACTATATCCCGATGGAAGGATCGAGCTCCCACTTTACAGCGGGGTGAGATTGATATGAGAGAGCATGGGATCGAGACCCCGATAAGCGTTGAAGATCTCGCTGAAGTTAGAGTTGGGGATAGGATCTATCTCTCAGGAATCGTTGTGACGGCGAGGGATCTCGCGCATAGAAGGGTTGTGGAGGAAAAGATCTCTCCCCCAATAGACTTAAACGGGCTCGCCCTCTTCCACGCAGGCCCAATAGTCTGTAAAAGAGATGGGGGGTGGAGAGTCGTGGCGATAGGCTCCACCACGAGTATGAGGATGGAGGGATATGAGGATGAATTCATCCGAAGGACGGGAGTAAGGCTCATCATAGGAAAGGGGTTCATGGGCGGGAAGACTGCGGATGCATGTAGAAGACATTGCGCGATAGTAGCCCTTTTCCCAGGAGGATGCGCGGCCATCGCGGCGAGGAGAATAGTTGATGTTCTGGGCGTTTATTGGCTTGACCTCGGCATCCCTGAAGCTCTCTGGGTTCTCAAGGTAGAGGATTTCGGGCCTCTAATGGTCACGATAGACGTGACTGGGAGAAACCTTCTGGATGAGAGATTGAGAGAGATCGAGGTTGGTAGGGAAGAGGCGTTGAAGCGCTTAAAGATAGAGCTTAAGGAAATTTTAAAGAAGCGTTAAGAGCGGGATACAGACCTCTTCACTTAATGTTCGAGGAGCGCCACTTTAACCCTTAGGAATGAGCTTTACGGTGGCCAAACCCCTTGCAGCGATGGGAACCTTTACACCTCCATCCTCCACTTTAAGCCTCTTCATGGGCTCTTCAACCAAGTTACATAACCAAGCCTCTTTAAATTCGAGTCCTCGAAACCTTATCATAGAAGTTGTGGCTTTCCCACCTATCTCCAATAATCTAACGATGACGCCGTCCATGGTCTCACTCATCTTTAACGCCGTAATAACCACGTTTGGATTCTCAACCTCGAGAAAGCTCATTCCCTCATGTGGTAGGGGTCCTTTATTATCTGGGATGACGAGATGGTGAAGCGGTGGGTGGGAGCAGCTCCATCCAAATCTGGTCGCCTTCACGTTGTCAACTCCACCCCTATGACTCGTTAAATTATATCTGAACGTGAACCTGCCTCCTTGGGATGCCTTGTAATTTGTCTTCCAGTAATTATTCATCACATATGAGAGTATCGTTCCATTCTCTATGTCAAGTCTTTTAAGCCATTTACCCACATTTATATCGTTAATCGAGATTAACGGCGCATCAACACTATTCCATATAACTGTGGTTGATCCGTCTGAAATTGTCAGCCAATTCAGGACGCAATAGTGATCCCGGCAACCCCCCTTCAATTGATCTACTTCAGGTCTCATGAATCCATCTGGGATCTCGAACCTAATCTCAGGCCTCCTATATGCGAATGGAAAGACGAAATACGCGGCCTCACTCTCCAGCGTCTCCTCCTTCCATAAGCGATTTATTATCTCAATCCTCTTCAACTTTGAGTAAAGTCTTACCTCAGTATCTATCGTCGGCGTCCGCTTACATCTCCTCTTAATCATCATCGACCCGAAGATTGGGCCATTCTGGCCTTGTGAGATTTCGATTAATTCTGCTCTATGTATCTTAAGCTTAGGAGGGGGTAGGAGAGGGCTTAATTCCACCCTGCCACCCTCTCTTCCAGTTATGTAGAGATATTCATTCAGGTGGTAGACGGCTTCCTGGTCGACCAATTCCTTATCTAGCTCCTTGTCGTAGATACTCTTTATCGCCCCCGTGGACTCATCAAATTCTATCCTATAATACTGGTTCTCGATACCATACTTGAAGAATCTTATGCTCTCTCCCCCACTCCCAGATCCCTCATACCTCTTCGGCAACACATCTATACACACGTATCCGAGCGGTGGAAGATCTCTAACGAAGATCATCAGCCTCCTCCACATCCTGTATCCAGGGACATTAAAGAGCGTTCCCGCACCCTCTTCAAGCACCTGGTACTCAACATTCTTCCCATTCCTAGCGTCGATCAGCTCAAAGTCTTGAAATGGGTCTGTGAATGGTGGGCACGATATGACGACTTCAATAAAGTCGTCCCTAACCCAAGAGAATGGATTGAATACCAACAGGGAGTAGTGCTTTTCTCCAATAATATTTGAGGAGAGATGCTTAAGCCCAGTTTCGAGTAGGTCGTCTATTAGGTTCTTCGCATAATAGGCGCACTCTTTCTTCCACTCCCACTCATCTTCAACGGTTTTGCTCTCCGGTTTAAGACTACTCCATGCATCCCCCCATGTATGCTCATTGAATAGGTGGATGAGATCCCAAGCCTTATCAAATAACTTATATGGATACTTTCGTTGTCTATCTATGAGCGTGGAGATGGAGTGTAGTTTTTCGGCTGAGAGTATTCGTTCCTGATTGCTCCTATGAATCGATGTCTCCCTAGCAGTTGATGCGACTCCATCCTCCCAATAGCATCCGGCATCTCCGCGGTATACCGGCAACTTAGATCCAAATCTCTCTTCAATATACTTGAAAAACTCAGAGAGACATGCGATGATTATACGCGGATAATCCCATTCTCGATTCCATTTCTCCACCAACTTCGCAAACCTCGGGTCAAGCATGTGGTTATCCGCATAAGCTCCATGTATTAAGATGGCGTCATATGGATAATCGGGGATCTCGAATTCCTCTATGAATCGCTGAACCCTTCTCAAAGCGTCTTCATACTCGTCAAACAGTCCAGCCCTAGCGGCTTGTCTAATCCCATAATGATCTGAGAACCAGACTAGGATCCTACTTCGATCAGGACCTTCCAAATATAATGGAGGCTTTACATCACTATCCCTAAGGAATGCTCCCCTATTCTGATTTATGCCCTGTGCAAGATATTTCACTCCAGAATTAGCCAACACAGTTGAAAGAGTCCATATAGCGGTTGGAATATCGGTAAGCATAGCCGATCTTATCGGCACACCATAGAGCCTCTTTAAATTAAAAGATGGATAACAGATCCTGCTTAGAGATTCATGGTTGCAGATTCCGGTGAGGAGATTCGTGTAGAGGGCTTGAACCTCAATTCGACCCTCCCCTATCAACCTTAGCAAATCATCTATAAGGTTCTTTCTGCTCTCTAGATAATTCTTGACCTGCCAAGAACATTCAATATTCCACTTGAAGCTTGAAGTACGTCTACATACTTCGATCGCTAGATCTATATTTCTATTATGAACCTCTGCAACATGAGGTTGAATTGTTGTGTATCCTACATCGGTGTGGGCGGCCGGCGCGAAGAAGAGCAGCCACTTCTTTCTAGGTTTAACTGGAAACTTGCCTGATAGCTTCTGTCTATCCGTTTCAATCTCAACCTCAAGATAATCTCTACGAGTTATTTCTGGAATCAAAAATCTATTGACCGACCTACCGAATTCTAGCAGAACATTCTGACGTAAGCGATAGCCGTCAATTTTTACGGTAATCGATGCATTTATCGGACGACTAAGATTGAGGACCTCGACTTCAATTGCCTGTCTTAGCCCATTTCCATGCTTTTTGAAGAGCAAAGTCTCTTTAGCATGAAACTCGGTTATATGCTTTCCATTCAACTTTTTAGACTTGTTAATCTCAAGCCATAATGCATCGTATATTATCCATCCATCTTCCTCAACAGTGAGCGTTATGCTGTTTTCACCCTCTTTCAAAAGTGTTCCGGAGAAGGGAATACTCACAATACCACATTTACCTTTTGTTGGATCCCATAGGGATTGCGTGTTGTTTGAGCTTGAGTCCTTTGGAAAATGAACTATCTGCTTAACTCCATTTATGGTTATGCCTAGGTTTGGTCCATCGCCGAGATATGGTCTGCCCAACATGTGTCTGACTACATCGATATATGCTATGTTTAGGGTTGCTTCAATATCTCCAACCTCATCATCTAGATAGAATTTTATTTTAAATGGATGAACTCTCCCTCCAGCCCAATCGCTTAATCCTGGATGTATATATGGCCAGTCCTCCTTCTCTTTGCTCTCACCAACTATGAATAGAACATCGTTTGGAAATAGTCTGAGATATAATTCCGGTTTTCCAGCTATTGCAAACTCGGAGAAATTCTTATCATATCTTCCAATTCTCCATAAAAGCTTGTTCTCGGAGCCCATATTTTTCGCTCGGATTCGATCAAGGTTGAGATTTAAGTTTACCTCTTCACAGCTCCCAGCGTCAACCCTCTAACAAGGTATTTGAATGTAAAGGCGAAGAATATTAGGACCGGGATAAGGCCGAGAACGCTCGATGCGGCTATCTGCCCCCAAGAAACCTCACCATATTCTCCTATGAAGTAGAAGAGATCTACGGTAAACGTGTACATTTCAGGTGATACTAGGAGTGTTAACGCGAGGATGAAGTCGTTCCAGTTCGCGAGGAAGGTCAGTATAGCAGCTGCCATCAGACCAGGTAGAGATAGTGGGAGTATAATTCTAAAGAAGACTCCGAGCTTGCCACATCCATCTATTAAGGCCGCGTCCTCCAGCTCTCTTGGAAGGGTCATGAAGTATCCTCTTAAGAGCCAGACGCTTAATGGAAGTGATCGTGTCACATATATTATGATCATCCCGAGATACGTGTTGACAAGACCTACATGAGCATAGAATAGGTATAGGGGGACTATGATTACAACGAGTGGTATCATCTGGACGAATAAGATGAACACCATTATGGGATTCTTACCCCTATAGTTGAAGCTGCTGAATGAGTATGCTGTTATCGATGAAATCATTAGGGTTAAAATTGTGGATATTATGCATAGAAATATACTGTTCCTCAAACCTGTAGTCACGAATCCCTTTCTGAAAACATCTATAAAGTTTTGAAGGCTTGGGTTTGTGGGTATTAGGGTTGGTGGATATCGCATCGCTTCCTCCGGAGATTTGAATGCTGTGGCTATAAGCCAATAGATGGGGGTTAATGAAAAGAGTGCAGCAAAGATCAAGAAGGCGAATGCAGCCACCTGAAACCATTTCTCTCCAGGCATCTCTAAACTCCACCCCTTATACTTCTAAGATAAATGAGGGTGAATGTCAAGTTAACGGCAAATAATATAACCGACAGAGAGGCGCCGTAGCCTAGTAAGCCGAATTCGAATGCAGACTTATACATGTAAATACTTGGAACCATGCTCGCGTATAGCGGCCCTCCTCCCGTTAGAACATAGACCATATCGAACGTATTGAATGTCGCCATGGTTATGAGGATCAGATTTACGAGTATGAATGGTTTAAGCATGGGGAGCGTGATGTGGATGAAGCGCTGAATGACGCCCGCACCATCTATCTCCGCGGATTCATAGAGAGTCCGTTCGATGCTTGCGAAGCCTGCTGTTTGAATGATGAATGATGTCGCGGTCCCTCTCCAAATGTTTGCAATTGTGCATGAGTATAAGGCAAGATCTTTGCTGAGCCATGCAACTCCCTTTAATCCTAAGAGGCGCAGGAAATAATTTGCTAACCCCATGTACGGATCATACATGAACCTCCATGAGTAAGCTATTATCACACCGGATAGGGCATAAGGTAATAAGAATATGGCCCTGAAAATCTCTTTACCCCTAATAGCTATGGCATTCAGCGCGGCAGCCATAAACATTCCAAGTAAGAACTGCCCTGCAACAGATCCGCCGACAAACACAGGCGTATGCAACCATGAGAGGATATGTATAGGATCCCTAAGGAGTTCAATATAGTTGTCAATCCCGATAAATTTCCAGTTGAAGATCGAGTATAATTTTATGTCGTAAAAACTTATGTATATTGACCATATAACTGGATAAACCATGACAAACATTATTAGCGTGATGGCGGGAATTATTAAAAAATATGGAAGAAGATTTGAGGCTAGTTCTTTAATACTCAATTCCAAATCACTTGGCTCCAAGTATTAAGCAGACCTTCTCATATGCTTCATCTAAGGCGGCCTTCGGATCCGTTCCTAATGCCACGGACTGCACCATCTTGACGAATACTTCCCTCATTCTAGTGTATTCTGGTATCGATGGTCTGAGGTGGGTCCACTTGAGTTGCTCCACCTGGAGATCGTAGTACGGTAGCTTCGTCTTATAGAAGTCCTTGTACTTCTCATAGCTCGACTTTCTGACCGCGATATAGCCTCTCTTCGCATAAGTTCCGCAGCCATCCGTGCTGGCCATCAGCTTCAAGATCTCCCAGGCCATATCCGGATGCTTGGTCTGGGCCATTATTCCTCCGGTCCATCCTCCGGACATGGTTGCGAAGTGTCCATCCTTCGGTCTTGGGTGTGGAGCTGCTCCGAGATTCTTTTCGAACTCCTTTATCCCCCAGCCCAGCTCTGACTCTGCTATACGGATGAGCCATCCACCCGCGCAGAACACCATGGAGAACTTATGATGGATGAAGTCTTTGTCAAATTCTGGAGTAGACATCAAGAAGTCGACCGGAATTAATGGGAACCTCTTCCCTCCTACACTCACTTCCTCCCTGCAGAGATCATATGTGAATTTGAGCGCTTCATATCCAGCCTTATCGTTGAAGACCGGCTTCCTATCCTTTAGAAGCTCTCCTCCCTTCTGCCATAAGCGTATATACCACTCATTTGCGACGAACTCGGCGTAGGATGCTCCTAAGCATATCAACAATGGATATCTCTCAGGAGGTTTGCAGACGCCTTTATCCACGAGCTTGAATGCGCAGTCGATCAATTCATCCCAAGTCTCAGGAGGCTTATCTATACCCGCCTTCTCGAAGTCCTCCTTCCACCAATAGAAGAGCCTAACGTCGGTGTCTAGTGGAAGCGCCCAGACCCTATCTTTGTGAATCGCGAACCCCTCCCAAATTCTCGGATAGAAGTCATCGACATCCATCTCCTTCTCTACCCTATCAGTTAGATCCATTAAGTATCCTCCTTCCGCGAACTCTCCAACCCATATGCAGTCGATATGCCCTATGTCTGGAGCTTTTCCAGCCGCCGCGGTCAATAGTAGCTTCTTCCTCAGCTCGTCTCCACTTGGAATTGGGATGAAGTTTACGGATGGACTCCGCTCCGGGAACTTCTCCTTCAGTAGCTTATTCCCTTCCTTAACAACCCAATCCCAGTAAATAGGCTTCATCCAAGCCCCGCCCATTATGCTTACCGTGGCAGGAGCAGCTGGAGTTGTCGGCGCAACAGTTGTAACAGTGGTCGGTGTTACGACTGTGGTTGGAGGCTTAGTCACCGTCTTGACCACGGTCTTTACCGCAGGAGCTCGGGCAAGATATCCGGCGACGCCTGCTGCGACTCCAGCAACAACGGCTGTTATCGCGATCTTTCCAGCAGTTGATAGAGCATCTCTACGGGAGATCTTTTTTCCAAGGATATCAGAGGCGGATTTCTCCTTTCTTTCCCTTTTTGGCATATATTTTGATAACCCAATTTATATATAAATTTTTACAATTCCTTACTGGTTTTTACAAGATTGTGATCGGAGCCCTTAACCTCCTCATGAATCCTTTATCAAAGTAGCTCCTCAGGCTGAGTCATGGCATCAACCTGATGTCATCGGCTAGAGTACCGCTGAGCTTCATAGCGAATCTTATTTAACCAGCGTTATTTTCATAACTGTGAATCAAATTGAGGATAACCAATGTTAGGGTATACGAGGTCTCGAGGTATGTAGAGCATCAAGAACCTTTTTGGGAGGAACGGCAATGTAGACCTGTGGATATCTATCCTGAATGTGATGCCGAACCTTTTAATGAGTGGAATGTTGAGCGGGTTTCCTCCAAGCTTTATAAGGTTAAGGGCCATTATCTAGAGATCGAGACCGACGAAGGGCTAAGAGGGATATTCGGGCCATTAGGAGCTCCGGTGGGAGATATAGAAGCATTCATTATCTTACGTAGATTGAAGCGGATATTGGTCGGCTCAGATCCCTTTGAAAGGGAAAAGCTTTGGGACAAGATGTATAGGTATCTTGTTCATGGCCGAAAAGGATACTCTATGATGGCCATAAGTAGCGTGGATTGCGCGCTATGGGATTTGATTGGAAAGGCTTTGAAAACCCCAGTCTATAGGCTCTTAGGAGGGCCGACGAGAACCGAGATACCCGCTTATGCAAGCATGCTTGGCCACTCCCTAGATCCAGAAATGGTTAGTAAGAGGTGCGAAGAGCTAGTTGAAGCAGGCTTCAAGTCTATGAAGTGGTTTTTGAGATATGGGCCGAAACATGGCCTTTCAGGGTTTGAGAAGAATCTCAATCTAGTGAAGACGATCAGGGATACGGTTGGATATGGGATCGACTTAATGGTTGATGCATGGATGGGCTGGAACGTTGATTACGCCTTTAAGATGGCGTGCTCTCTCGATAAATATGAGGTTAAATGGATCGAAGAACCATTATTGCCAGATGATTTAGAAGGTTATGTGAGGTTGAAGAGGAGGATGAACCGCTCTGGGCTACATGTACTATTAGCGGGAGGAGAGCATGAATATACTAGATGGGGATTTCTTCAACTCCTCCGAGCGGAGGCCCTAGACATAATACAGCCTGATATCGCCTGGGCTGGCGGAATAACGGAGACCCTAAAGATTTGCGCACTTGCATCATCTTATGGTATTCAAGTCATACCACATACTAAGAGCGTGCCGTTAACCCTGCATCTAGCATTTTCACGGCCGAGCTGGGAGATTCCCATCGCAGAGTACTTGATAAAATGGAATGTGGTTAATCAAGCGCCGCTAAAAGTAAAACATTTACCAGAGAAGGGTGTATTCAAGCCGCCTGAGACTCCAGGTCTCGGCTTAGAGCTAGATGAAAGCAAGGTTCAGAGGAGAGAATTTAGAGTGGAGAGGTGAAAGATGGAAATGTTTTACGAGTTTCCATGAAGTCCCAGAACTAAAGACTTATAGCCCCAGATCGATATACAATCTACATGCCACATGATAAAGAATTCCCCGACGATTTTCTCTGGGGAACCGCGATGTCCGGCTTTCAAGTGGAGATGGGTAGGGGACCCATAGACCCTAACTCAGATTGGTTTAAGTGGGTTCACGACCCAAAGAACATCAGATTAGGGATAGTCAGCGGTGATCTACCGGAGGATGGGCCTGGATTTTGGGAACTCTATCAGGAGGACTTACTCAGAGCTAAAAGAGAATTGAACAATAACGCCATTAGATTATCTGTGGAATGGAGTAGGATCTTCCCAAATCCCACCTTTGATGTGCCGGCGAAGGTTGTACGCGATAATAAGGGAGATATTGAGCGCGTGGATCTATCTAGGTCGAGCATGGATTACTTGGAGGAAAAAGCGAGCAAGGAGTCTGTGAAGCGATATCGGGAGATATTGGAGAAGGCTCATGAACTAGGTCTTAAAGTCCTTCTCACGATCTATCACTGGCCCCTGCCATTATGGATCCACGACCCCCTAAAGCTTAGGAATGGTATGATCCATGCTGAGAGGAGGGGCTGGCTAGACGACTCCACCATAGTCGAGTTCGCCAAGTTCTCGGCTTATATCGCTAAAACATTTGGTGATTTAGTCGATATATATGCGACCATAAATGAGCCTATAGTCATAGCCTTTAACGGATACTTCAACCCAGATTCAGGATTCCCTCCAAGGCTCATGGACTTGAACCTGATGTTAAGAGTTCTGAAAAACTTGGCGATAGCCCATGGAATAGCATATGAGCAGGTTAAGAGATGGGATCACGTGTCCGTGTCAAAATATGGGCCGGCGACAGTAGGTATAGTGGTATGTCCCCAAATAGTCGAGCCATATGACAAGAATGTTTATGGTGATGTTGAGGCTGCTCAAATCTACAGATATACTTGGAATGAGTGGTTCCTTAATGCTATAATTCAGGGAGATTACGATATGAACTTGGATATGATCATAGACTCTGAGGAGAAGCGTCCAACCCTAGTGAAGGGTTGCGATTACATCGGGATAAACTACTATAGGAGGGTGAGGATAAGGGGCGTCGAAGATCGCGAGGGATCACATCCGATGTTTAGAGCTAAGGCCGCCCCATGTGAAGGAGACTGCACAGATTCTGGATGGGAGATCTATCCAGAGGGGATGAGAATGGTCTTGAATTGGGCCTATCAAAGGTATCGGAGGAAGATCATCGTGACGGAGAACGGTATAGCGGACGCCAGTGGGGAGAAGAGGCCGAGGTATCTCTTATCACATCTGGAGGAGGTTCATAAAGCGATTAAAGAGGATAGGATACCCGTCAAGGGATACTTTCACTGGAGCTTGATAGACAACTATGAATGGGCTAGAGGCTTTAAGATGAGGTTTGGGCTTTATAGAGTGGATTATCAAACTAAGAGGAGAATCCCGACGAAGGCCGTAAAATTATACAGCAAAATCTGCGAGACAAACACCCTGATCAGCCCAACCTCCATATAAGTGGCGATTAAGGAGGGTGAGTGCGGCCGCCGGGATTTGAACCCGGGATCACTGGCTCGGAAGGCCAGTGTCCTTCCAGGCTAGACGACGGCCGCCTACTTTAATTTCTATCTTCGGCTATATTTGTGGTTTTAGGGTTCTCTTGGTATTAGCTAGATATTTCTCCGGGATCTCTCACTTTCAGCCGGCTCTCTAGGATAAATTAGGTGGTCTTGGCCTCCTTGTCTTGGGCATGGCGGCGGAGATGGTCGCGGAGGAGTTTAAGGCCTTGCTGAGGAGGGTTGAGGTCGAGTTCCAGAACTCGCTTGAAGAGATAACCCTCACAAAGGATCTCCCAAAGCTCAGCCTCCCAACCGGAGCCTTAGAGAATCTTAGAGCAGGCTCGCGGCTTAGAGTCTTTAGATGGGTGGCTAGGAAGCTTATCGAGAAGGGGATCGCAAGGCCCGTCGACGAGGTGGTGGATCGAAAGAATATCTTGAAGCTCCGCTGGAAGGAGAAGAGCAATCCAAGCGAGCTTCAACCTCTCCCAGAATACTTCTATCTCAGGGTTAAAGACTTGCCGTTCGAGAGAGATGAGATCCTACCAGATCTAATGGATATTCACGCGCTTAGATTGAATAAGCTCATGAATCTTGCCGCGAAGAGGATCTCGCCGACAATCTTAGAGAACTTGACGGCGGAGGAAAAAGTCTTCTACCAAACCCTCCTTAGCCTAGTCAACGCCTGGTTCGAGTTCATAGAGCCTAGAGGTGGGGGAGATGAGTGAAGAGTTAAACGTCGAGGAAGAGTTTTCGAGATTCTTTAAGCAGGAGAAGTATAGGTCTCTGATAGCAAATGCTGCTGCTCAGCGGAAGAAGTCGATAATGGTCGATCACAGCGACCTCATATCATTTAACGAGGAGCTCAGCCACCTGATAGTTGAGGAGCCGTTAAAATATCTCCCGATTCTGGATAGGGCGGCGTATAAGCAACTACAGGTCGAGGACCCGGAGTATGCCTCGAAGATTAAGGAGTTCAAGGCCAGAATCTTTAACCTCCCTGAAAAGATTCCGATTAGAGAGGTTAGGTCGAGTCATCTGAGGAAGCTCATAGCTATAGATGGGATAATCGTTAGGGCGAGCGCGATAAAGCCCATGCTCAAGACGGCGGCCTTCAGATGCAGAAACTGTGGAACAAAATACTATGTCGAGCAGAACTCATCCAAGTTGAGGGTTCCCGAGAAATGCACGAGTATCCAGTGCAGGGGTAGGAGGAGCAGATTCGAGTTAATCGAGGAGGAGAGTGAGTATATTGACTACCAGCTCATCGGGGTTCAGGAGAAGCCTGAAGATCTCCCCCCAGGCCAGCTTCCGAGAATCATCGACGTGGGGCTGAGAGGCGATATCGTCGATAGGGCTAGACCCGGCGACCGCGTGATAGTAACCGGGATACTCTTCGCGGTCCAGGAAAGGGCTACGGAGATACCTAAGAAGACCTCAAAGATGTATCTTGAGGCGGTTAGCATCGAGACGGCGAGCAAGGAGCCTGAATCTCTTCAGATAACCCCTGAGGAGGAGAGATTGTTTAAGGAGATGGCTAGGGATCCAAACATCCATCAGAGATTGATCGAATCTATTGCTCCGAGCATCTACGGGCTGGATCACATAAAGAAGGCGATAATGCTCCTCCTATTCGGGGGGAGGCCGAAACAATTCCCAGATGGAGTGAAGGTCAGAGGAGACATACACATCCTACTCGTCGGAGACCCGGGAACCGGGAAAAGCCAACTATTGAAGTATGCGGCGATGATAGC
>CAYVHW010000025.1:0-13792 GCA_964451435.1 uncultured Nitrososphaeria archaeon
TCATGATCGTGGATGAGCCTGACTCTGGAGTTGACTTAGATAATCTCCAGCTCATTGGGAGGGAGCTGGCCGAGAACTTCAAGGATAGATCTGGGCTGATAATAACCCATCATGGATACATCTTAAACTATGTTAAGCCGGTTAAAGCCCACGTAATGATAAACGGCGTTATAGTCTGCGATGGAGAGCCTGAGAAGATCTTGAATAGGATTAGGGAGAGCGGCTATAGGTGGTGTAGGAGATGCTACGAGATGAAGATGTCAGAAAGGCTCTAGAGAAGCCGGCGAAGTACGGTGCAGACCTAGACCTATCGAGCTACGGGTTTGGAGAAGCCGAGGAGTTCGCGGAGATAGATAGGGATGTGAGTAGGAGGGGAATAGAGGTTGGGGTGGATCTCGATAAGAGAAGATATCTCAGCACCTTCCTCTACGTCGACTACTCGACGGTCTACAAATCGGTTCAAAGGCAGTTTAAGGATGATTTGGAGCTGATGACCATCGAAGAGGCGTTAAAGAGGTATGATTGGGTTCACGGCCTCCTCTGGAAGCTCAGAGATCCATGCGAGGACAAGTACACTGCGTTCACCGCCCTAAACGCTAGGGGAGGGTACTTCATGAGAATCCTTGAGGGTAGGAAGATCTTGATCCCTATCCAAGCATGCTTCCTCCTATTCACCCAAGGAATAATCCAACCAGTCCACAACCTAATAGTAGCTGAACCCGGATCTGAGGCTCACATCTTAACGGGATGCACGATACATCCTAGAGTCACGAGGGGATTGCACCTCGGAGTCACGGAGATCTATGTTAGGAGGGGTGCGAAGCTAACCTATACGATGGTTCATAGGTGGGGGCCTGAATTCGATGTTAGGTCGAGGACGGGGATCTTAGTCGAGGATGGAGGAGTATTCGTGAGCAATTATGTGATGCTTGGAGAGCTTAGGACGTTTCAGTCTCAGCCATCCGCGAGATTGGTTGGATCGTCTTCGAGGACGAGCATGAATAACGTCGTCTATCTTAGGGGGAGGTCGGAGATGGATTTGGGTGGAGAGGTTTTACTTGAGGGAGCTGGATCGAGGGCTGAGATAATCTTGAACTCTGTCGCCGCCGATAACGCCAAGATAACCACTCGCGGCAGAATCCTCGGATTAGCAGATAATGTCAAGGGACATCTAAGCTGTAGGGGTTTGATGTTATCGGATGGGGCTGAGATATCGACAATACCCATTCTCGAATCGAGGAAGATGAACTCAGAGCTAAGCCATGAGGCGGCGATAGGTAAGATCGCAGAGGATCAGCTAAACTACTTGATAGCCCGCGGACTATCTAGAGATGAGGCGGAGTCTCTGATAGTTAGAGGCTTCCTAGATGTTGGTAGGATGGGGTTGCCTAGGCCTATCGAGGAAGGGGTTAGGAGGACCATAGAGCTCGCCTTGAAGGGATTTTGAGAGGATAAGGCTTATGAAGTTGATCTAATCCATCCTGATGGGTGTAGTTGATGAAGGTCAAAGAGCTCATAATCATCGCGATCCTGTTGGCGATCGTCGCGGTCGCCGTGTTCTTCATAGTTTATCCCACAGGTCTAGAGCATGTTGAAACCACGCCCACCAAATCCCTCACAAGATTCGTCATCACAAGCCCTGCTTTCAAGAGCGGTGAGACGATACCAAAAAGATATACTTGTGATGGAATAGATGTATTTCCGCCTCTGAGTTGGAGCGGCTTCCCAGCTGGGACGAAGAGCTTCGTCCTAATAGTCGAGGATCCAGATGCGCCGGGAGGTGTCTTCACCCACTGGATAGTGTATAATATCTCCTCGAAGATCACCAGCCTTCCGGAGAGAGTTGAGAAGGTTGAGAGGCTTGGGAATGGGATTCTTCAAGGGTTAAACAGTTTTGGGAAGATAGGCTATAATGGGCCATGCCCCCCACCCGGCTCAAAACATAGATACTATTTCAGAATCTACGCGCTCGACTGCTACATCGACCTACCTCCAGGCGCGACTAGAGATGAGATCTTAAAGGCGATTGAAGGCCATGTGATAGGTGAGGCTGAGCTACTCGGATACTATGAAAGATGATCTCATCCAGTTTAAGATCGCCATAAATTATAAATGACGTCTCATTTTTACAAAGTCCTCTAGATCTTCCTATCAAAAAAGCATTTCCAATGAGCTTTTAGCCGGAAAAGTTGAGAAAGTTTTTTAACGTGTGAGTTATAGTTTTTGGCAGCGCGATGAGTGCCCAGCAAGGTGTTTTGAAGTTACTTGAGGTGGTCGAAACCCTTAGAGACGAGGTCATTAAGAGGCTTGATGAGCAGGAGGGTAGGCTTAAAGAGAGGGTCGGCAAGGAGGATCTAGCGACATTCATGGAGCTACAATACCATTTGACGACGGCTGTGGTCTTAGGATATTATCTCCAAATCTTGGCGAAGAGCTCCGGTTCAACGATATATGAGTTCGAGGGACACTTGAGGAAACTTCTCAAGATCTGGAAGAAGGTCATAGATAGGAACAGGAAATTGTTTGGGGTCGCTAATTGGCCGATAATCCAAGAAGGGTCTTCATTGATCTTAAACGCTGCAAGAGAGATCGGATTGCCTTTTGGAACGGTGGCGGGGCTTGTGGTAGAGGTGATGGAAGCCGATGCTGAGAAGTTTCTATCCGAGGCTTCGATAGCTGAGATCTATGGAACGGTGAATCTGACCAAGTGGAGGAGATTGATGAATAGGTAGATCTCATCAGAATCCAAGGTAATGGCATTTCAAGTGGTTCCAATATTCTTCTTCACTCACCGTCACGAACCCGCAGTGGGGACATGTGAATAGTTTAGGCTCGACCAACATCTTCTTCGAGGGCTTTCTATCATCGATAATCAATTCAGCCCCCTTTACCGAGATCTTATCGTATGATATGCTGGCTTTTGTTAGGGAGTCTTCGATTATGGATAGGATGTCGTGGATGGATGGCTTATGTCTTGCCAATCCATCGTCTAACATTATCACGTTGTCTTTTATCACGGGCATTAAGGATCTCTTTACAAGCTCCTCGCATAGGGCGGCGGCGAGCCTAACCGCGTTCTCCCTCCATTTCAGCCTTATTCTTATCAGCTTTCCTCAACCTCCTCAAACTCCTCCTAAAGTATACTAGGGGATTCTTGACTCCGCCGCATAGTTTTCCATCCTCGACGCAGAGGCCGTTCGTCCTCATCGTATCGCAGCTCGGGGTCGTGTATTTCGTCCTGCTCCCCCTCAATCCAGCTATATGCTCTATCTGGTATCTCGCGATCCTCTGATTGAAGTCCGGTCTATGGGCGAATATCTTCAAGATGTCGTCTAGGCTCATCCCTATGTTTATCAGGAATGATGCTAGGGCGAAGTTCGCGAAGTGGCTTACATTCTCCCCCCTCATTATCCCCTGATAGACGAGCTTCATGCATGGAGGCCAGGCTTCGGGGGATGACTCGCCTGAGATAATCTCCTCCTCATACCTCTTCGACGGTAAGATCGACTTTATCTCATCGACTATTCTCTGAAGGTTTTCTGGGAGTTTAGGGGGTCTGGCCATGGCCTTCTCAACGTTCTCCAAGACATATTCCACCACCCTATCCTTAAGGAGCCTGATCAGCTCGCTTATAGTCACCATGACCCTTCCGCGGACGACGATCCTGTTGACGAGCTTCCAGCTCGGCGCGTTAAACCTCATGGAAGCCTTGAGATAATCTCTTAGAGCCATCGAGTATTCATGGCCTATGGCCTGAGCCTCCTCCACATCCATCCCAAAAACATCTCTAGCGATCCTCAAGATCATCTTAGAATCTCTTTTAGCATCATCTGACAATAGCTTGGTCGCCAAGGATGCCTCGGCGAGCGCAAACCTCCTCGCGAGGAATCTATCCTTGACTGACGCCACCAAGATTATCGCTAGGGGGAATGATGCGAGCTCCACCACCTCATCCTCACTCACACTCGATGGATCGACTTCCTCGCCAAGCCTGACCGCGTCCACGATCCTCTGCTTGGCCCTCTCAACTATCTTCGAGTATGCTGGATCGCTGAAGCTCTCTAGGGTCAGCCCATACTCTGAGATATACTTCCTGGCCTCTGGGAGGAATGGATACTTTGCGAGGGTTGAGAGCCTCGAAGCTGACGGCATCCAAGTATACCTTGGATCGGTCTGCTTTTAAGTTAAATCTCCTTCAAAGCCCTCTCTAATACCCTTCTAAGCTCTGGGTCTTTGAGCTCATTTAGGGTGGAATCGTAGATCTCTTTAACCTCGCCGTATCCCTTCCTGAGATACCTCACCGCTTGAAGCCCTCTCTCAAGCTTATCCACCTCTCTCACGAGCCTTGAAACCTCGTCCTCGCCCCTCGAAAATCTCCTCCAAGAATCCAGATAGGTTTCGGCGAGCTCTCTAGGCATGAGCTTAACTAGATCCTCGAAGAACCTCCTCTCCCTCTCCTCCAGATCTCCCAGTCTCACCTTCATCTCTGGGGTTAGATCTCCTATGATCGACTCGGCTAGATCGTGGATCAAGGCCATCCTAACCGCATCCAACGTGTTTAAGCCCCTGAGATCCGCTATCACCATCGTGAGCAGGGCGACGGCATATGAGTGCGATGCAACGGTCTCAGGATCACTCACACCTCTTTGAACCCATCCAGTCCTCCTAAGCTCCTTGAGCCTCGCGATGTATTCGTGGAGCTTTATGATCAGATTCATCGGAGATTGGTGGGTCGCTCGGCTAATAATCCTTCCTCAAACAGCCTCTTAACGACCTTGAATATCCCGGATCCATATTGAGCGGCTTTCTTGGGTCTACGGCTCAACCTCTCCGGGACTCCGAGGGCTTCAGCCGCCTTCCTCAAGATCCATTTCCTAACGATCTCGCCATCGATCTGCCTCAACTTCATCCCTAGTTCAATAGACTTTGAGAATTCGTAGATTCTCCTCGCTAGATATGGTGTTATTAGGGTCGACTTCGCCGAGGCCACGGCTAGCTCATCCCGCTCTAGATTCGTGATGTACAGATTCTCCAAATCCGTTAGCACGTGTTCATTTACCCTCTCCCCGATCTCCCTAAACATCTTAACATATCTCCAATATCCGCCGAATAGCTCATCCGCTCCCTGACCCGCGACGATTTTCTTCGTCGTCGAATTCCTTGAGACCATGTGGAAGATTGAGGCCAGGGATAGATCCATAAGAGATCTTCTGGGAAGTAGCTTGATCATGGTCTGAATGGTTTTGAGGACCTCATCCTCATTGACGGGTATCTTTCTGAGATCTATTCCGAGGATGTCGGCGGCCTCTGAGGCTTGCTCGAAGTCCACGCATCCCTCAACCCCGACCACTATGAACTCAGCTTTCTTCCCAAGTTGGAGGGCTAGGTGAGCTATTATCGAGCTGTCCAATCCTCCTGAGAATGCGATCGAGCATCTCTCCGGAACATAGCTCTCAACAGATCTCTTGAGCTGCTCTGCCAGATAGTTCACCGGATCCCTAACTGAGACTTGCCTAGGCATATACCATCTCACGGTCTTTAAGCTCCCTCCATCGAATATTGTGATCGCTCCAGGTCTTATCGGCTTAGCATCAGATCCAAGCGGAACCCTCTCCGATGCCGTTGATAACCCGCTGTCCATGAGCTTCAGGTTTAGTGGTATGAGTCCAACGTGATCTCTGAAGAAGATTATCATGTTGGCTGAGACCTTTATTCCAGAGTAGAATCCATCGATCCCTTGAAGCATGAGTTTAAGGTCTTTAATCGAACCCGCTTCCCAGATCATTTGAGGGAAGTCCTCGACCTCAGGGGTGTTGTGATCGATCCAGAGCAGTCTTCTCCCATCGGCTAGAACAGATTCTTTCTCGGCTATTAGGTGGATGTGGCCTAAAGCGGTTCTCAGCGAATATTCTTCCATCCTCTTCTTAATTCTATGGCTCTGCCTATCCCTGAGCTGTCGAGCCTTGGATCTTGCCTCTGATTCGGATGGAGCTAGGGCGAGTGCTATCATCTAGACTCCTAGGAGTAGGTCGTCCGCTATCCCGACCGCGTGGAAGATCTCCTCCTTGATCTTCATAGGCTTGACCTTCTCCCTCGCCTTAAGCTCCCTATACTTCTTGTAGAATGCGGCCCTAACGATCTCGACCTGCTTGAACAGGTGTTCTCCATTTCTATAATTCGCCCTCCTCCTCTTCCTTATCCTGAAGCCATCCTCAGCGCGCTCAGACAATTGGTAGACCACGGTTCCGCCGAGCTTCATGAAGGACTTGACCCTCCGCTTCGTGGCCTTCGCCGAGACCTCGACGAGAACCGAGTAGAGCTTCTTCCCTCCATCCTCCTCAACGAGTATATCGACCGCGAACCCACATCTCCCATGCTTTAGGTAGATGGCCCGCTCATGGGGGAGGTGTCTGTGGGTAGCCAGCCCGATCACGTCAGGCCTAGAGATTAGGTTGACGATCTCCTTGGTTATGCTGGAGATCCTCACGACCATAACTATAATTGCCGAGCCTCGGATATAAGAGATTAATTCGAGCCACGCCCCTCCCTCTCATCTCTAATAGCCTTCACGACCGATCCGGCTGGGAGAACTTTCTCGGGAACTCTCCTCAAAATCCTCCGGATCACCAATGATCGCTTAGCATCGCTCATCGGCAAAAACCATTTCGATGAAGTCAGGATATAAATTAAGCGATTTACGGCTCCGCGCCAAAGATTCGGATAAGTCGTCTCAAGCATGGATAGATATTTATCCTCGGCTATTCTGCTTGATTCGGGACCGGGGTTGGTCAAGTACTCTAGACCTAGGCACGGCTCATTGGCCTATCTCCCTAGGGGTAGGGCTAGTAGGATTCTTCCAAGGGTCAAGTTTTGGCCTAGCTATGAGGGTGAACCGAGGCCTCTTGGATTCATAGGCTATAAGGCAGGCCATCTCACGAGCTTCTATATCGATACGACCCCAAACTCTCCAACCCAAGGGCTTGAGATAGCTAAGGTTGGGACGGTTATCGCGACCCCTCCGATGATCGTGGCGGGAGTGGTTGGATACGGTGAGGAGGATGGAGGTTTAAGGGAGCTTACGAGGGTTTGGAGTAAGAAGCTTCCAGACCTGATTAAGAGGAGGATCCCGACTTGGAGGCCGAATGAGGATGAGGGGGTTGAGAAGCTTAAGTCTCTAAAGGATCGATTGGTCGAGGTCAGGATCATAGGGATGGCCAGACCCTCCCTAGCCGGTTTATCGAAGAAGACTCCAGACCTACTTGAGATAAAGGTCGGCGGATCGATCGAGAAGGCCCTAGAATATGCCTTATCGAGGCTCGGCGAGGAGGTTAGGATCGGAGAGGTCTTCAAGCCCGGAGACTTCATAGACGTGATAGGGGTGACGAAGGGTAAGGGCTTCGCCGGAGTGGTTAAGCGATGGGGCGTGAAGATCCTCCCGAGAAAGAAGCGTAAGGGTAGGAGGGTCGTAGGAGCCATCGGGCCATGGAAGCCGCCCTACGTCATGTACACGGTTCCGAGGCCGGGGCAACTGGGCTATCATAGGAGGACCGAGTTCAATAAGCGGATACTCTTAATCGAGGAGGATGGCTCCAAGCTCACGCCTAAGGGAGGTTTCCCACACTTCGGGGTCGTTAAGACCGAGTGCATAGTCCTGGAGGGAACCGTTCCAGGGCCGCCTAAGAGGCCGATAGTCTTAAGATATCCTGCGAAGCCTCCGAAGACCATTCCAGAGCCTCCTGAAGTAACCTATGTCGGGCTCGTCAAGTAGCACTCCTCTCTCTGAAGCGATCTCCGCTTAGATCCGCCTCATCCCAGCCTTCGACCATTTATTATCTCTCTGCAAATCTTTAGTTAAATAATGGCTTTACGCGGATTCTTGGGGTTGGATGAGCATCTTAGTCGAGCTCTTGATGAATGCTTCGAGGGCTGGGGAGAGGCTGGCGGAGATCCTAGGATTAGATGGGAGTAGGGTCGGCGAGGTCAAGCTACCCAAGACCTTCTATGCTCCTAGGAGGGAGGATCTGGTCTGGCGGGCCTTCATCCATCTCCAAACCCACACCCTCCAGCCTAAGGGCGCCTTCAAGGGATCTGGCCACAAGTATTCAGCCGAGTCTCTTGGAGTAGGCCTTGGAATCGCTAGGATAGCTAGGATCAAGGCGAGAGGGACTGGTAAGGCTCAAGCAGGTGGAATGGTTCCATCGGCGGTCGGCGGTAGGCCAACCCACCCACCCGTCCCCGAAAAGAAGATCCACAAGGATCTCAATGAGAAGGAGAAGAAGATGGCCCTGCTCGTCGCTATAGCCTATACCGCTGATAGGGAGGCGGTCGTCGGGAGAGGCCATAGGGTTCCAGAGGATCTAAAGCTCCCAATAGTGGTCGATGATGGAATCGAGTCGATCGCGAGGACTAAGGAGCTTGAGGAGTTCTTAAAGAAACTTGGACTCGGCGAGGAGCTTGAGAGATGTAAGCAGAAGAAGGTTAGGGCTGGGAAGGGTAAGCGGAGGGGTAGGAGGTATAAGCGGAGGGTCGGGCCATTGATAGTAGTCCTAGAGGATAAGGGGATCTTCGACGCGGCCGATAACTTGCCGGGAGTCGATGTCGTTAGGCTAAAGGATCTAAGCGTCCTACACCTAGCTCCTGGAGCAAAGCCTGGTAGATTGACTATCTGGAGTAAGTCCGCCTTCGAGAAGTTAGATGAGGTTGTCTTGGGTGGTGTTGGATGAGGAGCTCTGAGATAATTAAGAGGGTTGTGATAACCCAGGACGCCGTCTCCTTGATCGAGAAGGAGAATAAGATAACCTTCATAGTGGATATTAGGGCCACGAAGAAGGATATCAAGCGAGCTGTCGAGGAGCTTTATGGCGTCAAGGTCGAGAAGGTGAACACCCTGATAACCCCGCGTGGAGAGAAGAAGGCATACGTCAAGCTGAAGAAAGAGTATCCAGCCTCAGAGCTGGCCGTCGAGCTCGGAATATTCTAGATCTGATGAAGAGTTTGGGATGCGCTAGCCATTATCGACGGGATAAACCACTCTATCCCTACTTATCGCCGCTCCCTTCTCCCTTATCTCCTCGGCCAACTTCTTTAGATCGTCCGCCAAGTCCAAGTTATCCACTAGAATTCTCCCCTCTAGGAGTGCTGCGATCACTATCGAGGAATCATAAGCCCTCTCCCTAAGCTCAGATTCATGGACTAGAAAGCATTGAGCATTCAAGCTTAATCCAAGTTCATGCGGTTTGGGCGCGCGCCTCTCCCGATAAATTATCAGGAGATCGTAGTCGCTTAGGAGGTTGTAGTCTCCCCTTGCCCTAGAGCCGAAGAGGATCACCGTAACAGGCTCCTCGCTTAGACGCCGCAGATACTCCTCGAACAACTTTCTCCTAGTTTCTTCACGCTCCTTCAACCACTCTATGAACCTCATCCAAAATTCTCCTAGCTATGACCCCCAGCCTAAATGTCAATAGCAAACAATCTAACTAAACTTTTAGTTTCTCTCCGGGGTTGGTGAAAGACATGTCTTAAGCTCGTCCTTCTGGGAGGAAGGCTCTCCTAGATTTCATGGAGATCATCTTCGAGATCGCTTCATCCAATCCTATCGACTTACCCCTTCTCAACTCATCCAATAGTTTGAAGGCTTCGAGACCTATCTCGATCATATCTCTCTCAAGCCTCGATACATCGACCTCCCCAATCCTTATCCTCCCCTCAGCCTCCTCGAAGTCGTTCACGACCGCTAGGATGCATCCGGTCAGAATCCTCTTCTCGATCTTCCCCTCATAGTAGTCTCTTAGGATACAGTATGTTGAGAACTCCATCTCGCTGGATAATGCTCCCATCTCCCTGAAGGCTGAAAGCCTCTGCTTTAGGAGTTCTCGTCTAGGCGAGAAGTGTGGGGTCTCCCTAAAGTATAGGTTATCCTTTGTGTGGACTGGGCCTAGCCAGAGATTCTCCCCAAGCCTATATCCATGCCTCTCAGAGGCCAAGACTAGTATCGGGATCAGCTCTGGACTCGCCGTGGCCGGGAACTCTAAGCCTATCACTGCTTGGCTTGAGCCCTCATCCCTTATCGAGGCTGTGGGTATGTGGAGGTGGCCTCCCCTGACATAGGGTTGGAGGGATCCGGCGGTTCCGAGCCTGAGTATGGTTAACGAGTCTCCTTCAGCGGCCTCTATTATCTCGGGTAGGATTATCATGGTGCTCGCAGGCCCCATTCCGGTTGAGACCGCCGACACCTTTAATCCATTATAGGCTCCGTTGACGACTACGTGGCCTCTCCCGCCCTCGAAGACTTCCACATCCTCCAAGAGCTCTGCGACCATCCTCATCCGCTTCGGGGATCCAGCCGTTAAGATGTTTGGGTTAAGTCTCTCAACCTCTAGGTGGGCCATCTTACCGGTCTTCGTCGAGAAGGTTATCCCATCGAACATCATGGCTCGCTAGAAGATGTTTTCCAGGCTCTTAAGACTTTTCAACACTTATTCAGCCGTCCATAAGACTCTGGAATTTGATGAGGGAAAGCCTAAAAGCTCGGCTTGATCTGTGAGGCTTGAGGATTGGATGGGTAGGAGGATTAGAGCTCAGAGGCTTGGCAGGGGCTCATCGACCTTCAAGGCGTCGCTTAGACGCAAGTTTAGGGTCGGTTATCCAAGCCAGCTCATAGCTAGGAAGAGGCTTCTACTCGGAGTCGTTAAGAGCCTAAACCATGATCCTGGGAGGGGCGCTCCAGTCGCCGAGATAGCCTTAGAGGATGGGACGACATTCCCGGTCGTTGCGGTTCAGGGGATGTATGTGGGCCAGCTAATCCAGATGGGCGAGGAAGCCGAGATAAAGCCTGGAAACATCCTACCGCTCTACAAGATCCCTGAAGGGACGAATGTCTCCATGGTCGAGCTCAAGCCATCGGATGGGGGGAAGCTCGTCAGATCTCCTGGAACCTATGCGACCGTGATGTCTCAGCTCGGGGATAGGACTGTTCTAGCCCTACCGTCGAAGAAGATGATAGATCTTAGCTCGAAGTGTTTGGCGATGGTTGGGGTGGTCGCGGGAGGTGGGATGAGGGATAAGCCGTTCCTGAAAGCTGGTAAGAAGTATCATTGGATGACGGCCAAGCATAGACCCTATCCGAGGACTAGGGGGGTTGCGATGGTCGCAGCCTTACATCCATTCGGCGGAACTAGGAAGAAGATTGGGAAGCCTGAGACCGTCTCGAGGAATGCTCCACCTGGCAGGAAGGTTGGGTTGATTGCGGCGAGGAGGACTGGTAGGAAGAAGAGGTAAATCCTTTAGACATCCTTCTCAAATCTTCTCGTTGGAATGGAGTCTATAAGCGAGAGATAATAGGCTTCTCGCCGAGCAATACAATAGGTTAAATCTCTAGAGACTGTTTAGTCTCTCGGTGGCCTGGAGTGAGGAGGATCGCGATAGTTACGAGTGGTGGGGATGCTCCTGGGATGAATGCTGCGATAAGGGCTTTAACGAGATTGGCGATCTCAAGTGGGTTGGAGGTCTTGGGATTCATCCGAGGCTGGGAGGGAGTTCTCAAGAACAATTACATGAAGTTGGATTCGAGGGCTGTTGGAGGAATCCTACACCTCGGCGGAACAATCCTGAAGACGACTAGGTGTAGGGAGTTTAGGACTGAGGAGGGTTTGAGGAGGGCGGCTGAGAACTTGATGAGGGATGAGGTGGATGGATTGATCGTGATTGGAGGGGATGGATCTGCTAGGGGTGCGAGGGAATTATCTAGATATACGGACACGAAGATAATTGTCTTGCCAGCCTCGATAGACAACGACGTCTATGGGACTGATGAGAGTATAGGGTTTGACACCGCTGTCAACACCGCTCTAGTCGAGATCAATAAGATTAGGGATACGGCGATCTCCTATGAGAGGACTTTTCTGGTCGAGGTTATGGGTAGGAGGCGTGGATTCCTCGCTCTCGAGGTGGGGTTGACCGCTGGGGCGGAGATAATCTTAGTCCCTGAGGTCGAGTATGATAGGGAGAGGGTCTATGAGATCTTGAGGAGGAATGCGGCCAAGGGTAAGAGGTCGAGTATAATAGTTGTGGCCGAGGGGGTTGGAGATACTTGGAGGCTCGCCGAGGACATTAGGAGAAACGTTGGGACGGAGGTTAGGGTCAGCGTCCTCGGATATGTTCAGAGGGGTGGGAGCCCGACCGCGAGGAGCAGGCTTCTAGCAACCCTATTCTCCCAGAAGGCCATAGAGCTCCTCTTAGATGGGGTTGGGGAGAGGGTTGTTGGGATACAGGGCGGTGAGATAACCTCTGTAAGCCTTGATGAGGCTTGTGAGAGGGTTAAGCCGTTAAACGTAGACCTCCTCAAGTTGGCTGAGAGGTTGGCGATCTAAAGGATTGGTGAGGTGCGCGAGTTAGGCATGATAGGCTTCTGTGAACACGGTGCTTGGATAGATCTGGGCGGGTAACCCTTATAAATTGAGGGGGTTAAGCATCTTCCGTGCCGAGAGAATTCACCTACAGGGGATATACGCTCGACCAGCTCCTAGAGATGAGTATGGATCAGTTCATCAAGCTCCTCCCAAGTAGGCAGAGGAGAAGTCTTGAGAGAGGGTTGAATCACGTCCAGCTTAGATTGTTGGAGAAGGTTAGGGAGGCTAGGGAGATGCTTAAGCGTGGTGAGAAGCCTAA
The DNA here is from genome assembly GCA_964451435.1 of uncultured Nitrososphaeria archaeon. GTDB lineage: Archaea > Thermoproteota > Nitrososphaeria_A > Caldarchaeales > Wolframiiraptoraceae > AUK039. The sequence continues at coordinate 12,667 of CAYVHW010000025.1, forward strand.
GAAGCCTATCAAGACCCATGCTAGAGACATGGTGATCTTGCCGGAGATGGTTGGGCTGACGATCCACGTCTATAATGGGAAGGAGTTTGTCCCAGTCGAGATCAAGCCTGAGATGATAGGCCATAGGCTTGGAGAGTTCGCTATAACGAATAAGCCTGTGAAGCATGGGAGGGCTGGAGTGGGGGCAACCCGAAGCTCGATGTACGTTCCATTGAAGTAAATCCCCCTATCAATTCACTTATCGTCATCTCCGTATCCAATGAGCTTCTTCGAATCAAAAGGGCAATGATCCATTAGTGGATCTGGTTGAAATTATGTTCTAAATTTGATCCAGAAACTTGACTCCTAGCTTCTTTAGGATCTCTGATAGAGGTTTCATCTCCTTTTCGATTCTCTTAAAGAGAGGAATTGCATCCACTTTCTCCGCCGTAGCTATCACGTAGCAATCTGGCAGGGCTATGTGTAGGGCTTTCTTGAGCTCTCCAGCCCTCATCGAGATGAAGTCATCGATATCAACCACATTGCATCTCTTCCTAACCCAAGTAACGTAGTTGAGCGCGCTTTCATTAGGGTTCTCCTCCCCCGCCATCTCATATATTCGCGATGCGATGTAAAGCGTCTCGGTGAGTATGATTGGGCTTAGATAGAGCTCGAATTCCCCAGCCTCAGACTTTTCTAACAACTTGACGACCTTAGACCTGTAGGGCGCCGATTTCACGATATACTCGATTAGCACGCTAGTGTCGAGGGAGAACTTTCTTGACAAGGCTCTCAACCTTCTCCCTCTCCAACCTACCCTCCTCGGATAACATCTCCTCTACCAGGTTTGGGTCTATTTCCACAATCTTTGGTTTAAACGGCCTCATCACAAGCGCTCCCTCAGACGCCTCGGCTATAAGCTCATCTCCCTCCTTAATGCCTAAGACCTCCCTAAGCTTTTTAGGGATTATCACGACGCCCTTCTTCCCAACCTTAAGCAAGACCCTCGTCAATAGTTCACCAAAATTAAATTGGTTAACCAATTATTAAAAGATTAACTTTCGACTCTAGCTCAACTATGCTTCCCCGACCTGCCGTGAACTAAAATATTACCGTAATATTTTATTATGGTATGAAGGTGAGAAAG
>CAYVHW010000026.1:0-13593 GCA_964451435.1 uncultured Nitrososphaeria archaeon
TCAAGCTTTCTCTCCTCCTCGCTTAAATCTTCATCGGTCTCCACAGCTCTTAGCCTCTCAACCATATTGTATAATGAGTTTAGAGAGGATTCGCTGCTCTCAAGCGATCTCCACTTAAAGTCTATCGGACTCCTATAATGGGAGAGGAGGAACATAAGCCTGAGAGCCTCTGGATCATGCTCCTTGACTATATCTCTGACCAGGATGTAGTTTCCCAAGCTCTTAGACATCTTCTCCCCACCGACTGTGAGCAAACCCGTATGACACCAATATCTCACAAACGGCTTCTTTCCAGTGGCCGCCTCCGCCTGAGCTATCTCGGCCTCGTGATGTGGGAAGGTCAGCTCTATCGCCCCACCATGGATATCTATCTGAGGGCCGAAGTGCGTTAGGATTATCGCGGTATCCTCGATATGCCATCCAGGCCTCCCATAACCCCACGGCGAATCCCAGCCCATCTCATCCCTATCACGCTTCTTCCAAAGCGCGAAGTCCTGTGGGTTTCTCTTCGTTGGGTCGGGTTCGATCCTATGGACTAAGAGTTCTTCGGGTCTCCTATGGGAGAGCTTTCCATAATCCTTGAATCTGCTCGTGTCGAAGTATACTCCTGTCTCGGTCTCGTATGCGAAGCCCTTATCCATCAAGACCTTGATCAGATCCACGATCTCATCGATATACTCCGACGCCCTAGCATAGAGGTTCACGCTCTGAATTCCTAAGGTCTCCATATCCTCCATAAAGTATCTCTCATACTCTCGAGCGAGATCTATAGGATTCACTCCATGTTCTCTCGCACGTCTGATGATCTTATCATCAACATCCGTTATATTCATTAGGTAGAAGACTGAGTAGCCTTTTTCCCTCAAATATCTAGCTAAAACATCATATGCTATATAGGTTCTAGCATGGCCTATGTGGGAGTAGTCGTAGACGGTTGGGCCACATACATACATGTATACCCTATTTCCCCTTAGAGGCTTAAACTCCTCGACCGTCCTAGTCATCGTGTTATAGAGCCTCAGCACCTCGTAAGCCTCCGAGATATGAGTGATCGCTTAGAATAAAACTTTAAAACGTCGTTGAGTAAAGGCTTTAATCCGAGATAGGGAGCTTAGGGAAGCGGTGTATCGATTTGATGCTCGAGGATAAGTTGTATTGGGGTAGGTTTCTCGGCGGAATAGTAATGGGATTTCTAACGGAGTTCTTCAAGCTCTACAAGCCCACAATATTTCTAGGCATATTCGTCGCCGCGCTCGCATACGTAATCTCCACGATAATCTTGAGGATGGCCATGCCGCTGAATGTGAGGGAGAAGTTGGGGAAGAAACTGTATATCTCGGGAGCTGGCACATATGCTGTGACATGGCTGGTAACATTAATCATATGTTTCAATGTTTTTGAGGCCGCTTAGCTTAACTCCTCTTAAATTTATGCGGAGTCGGAAGCTTATCCAACATCCTTATGAAATCTATCCATGCCTGAATGAAATCCGATGGTGGATCATGGAGATCCCTTAGCAATTCCTTAAACGACCTCTCAATGGATCTTTTACTCTCCCCACTCAAAAACTTCTCCCAAACCTTGAAGACATATGAATTCCTATCGTCGCTTACATATGAGTAATAGATCCCGTATAGCGCCTTATAGTATCCATCATTCTCAGACAACTTATACCTCTTCCTCATCCGCTCTAAAGCCTTCTCAGCCTTACTGATCTTTCCAGAGAATAGCAGGGTGTAGTATTTCTTCAGGGCTTGTTTGCTTGGACTCGTCATCCCTCTCCAAACTTTGTCATCATTCCAGCTATTTATTAAATTGTCCTTCATAGATCGTCACGCTGACCAAAGTTTCAGAAAGCATCATCGCGAAATTTGCTGGAATCGTGGCATTGAACTGATTTCTATAAGCTTCAAACTGGTTTATTATATGAAGGTGAAATGATGTGAGGCTGCTCAAGCACCTGGTAGACGTGGCCATGTTTAGAATGCTGGATCGATGTCATATCCTTACCTGGTTTAGGCTCTGAAAAAGTTGCGGCCCTCACTTCTCCTGCTCCAAGTCCTCGATCCCATTCTCGGTTATCCTGAAGATCGCCTCACCCTCAGGGAGATATGGACTTGCGATCAACCTAGCTATCCTAACATTCCTCCCAGCCGCCTTCCTGAGATAGATCCTCGTGTGGCTCACATGGCCGACCACGTGGCCTCCAACTGGGAGGACGGCCATCGCGCTGAAGAACTCGTCTGGTCTGGCCATAACCTGATTCGTAACGACTGCGGCGGCGTTGAAAGCCCTCGCGAGCTTAAGGAGCTTATGCATATGCTTGTTTAGCTTCTGCTGCCTCTCAGGTAGGTTTTGCCTCCCAACATACTCGCTTCTGAAGTGTGATGTGAGGGAGTCGATTATGATAAGCCTGACATTATTCTCCTTGATCACCCTATCCGCTTTCTCCAATAACAGGACTTGGTGATCAGAATTATATGCCTCGGCATAGATTATCCTCTCACAAGCCTCGTCAGGATCTAAGCCAACATGCTTAGCCATCTGCATTATACGCTCTATCCGGAAAGTATTCTCCGTATCTATGTACAGGGCCGCTCCATTCAATCCACCCTTCTCGGGAGGTAGCTGGACATTCACCGCGAGCTGATGGCATATCTGACTGTTATGTAGAACTGTTGGGAGATTTCCTCCGATGAAGTTCCCTGCATCCGGCACGGCGAAATCGTATACATAGTCATGATAGTCTATCTCTCGAATCTCTGTGATGAAATCCCATGAGAGACTCATTACCAGATCGAGCTTCTTAAGCGCTTCTTCAAGTTTGTTAAGCTTCTCTTTCACCACCTCAAGCAGCGCTCTTCTTATGAAGTCACGCCTAGCTGGATCCTTTGGAAGTCCTCTTACCACGTAATTTCCTACAGAGCTCTTAGCAAGCTCCAGCCGCTCTTTTAGGACCGGTCTTATGGCGAAAGGCAAATTCTGATAGATGTCTCTGAACAAGTTATCTGTTAGTTCTCCACATTGAAGCATGGATTCAATTCCCTTAAGATTATCCCTTAAGTTGATGAATAATTCCCGGATATTCATCAGCGTTTCTCGATTAATTACTCGCCTATTCCTCCAACCATTCTTAACCAACAGGTCTCCTATCGTCTTCCCGCGATACATCGATTTCATCTTCTTCGAGAGGCAGCCTCTATGGGTTGATATGCTCATGAACGTCCTTCGAAGATATCTTATGAAAACGCTGGGAACCCCGTGAGCGGAGTTTCTAGTTTTAATGCTGTGAGCCTTGAGTTTGAGGGGCAGTGTTCTTACAAGCTTTCTCCCATCTCCAGTTATGAACAACCGGAAATAGCGCTCTCCATTTATCTCCTTCTCTCTAAGGGTGGCCTCGACCCCAAGCCTCGATAGTAGATAGGTGAGTTGAGAGGCTAACTTGCAGCTCTTCGTGGAAATCTCGATGAAGTTCGATACATATCCGTCTCCATCCAAATAGCCCGCCAGGAAATATCTGATAACATCTCCTGAGCCGTTAATTATCTTCTCGGGAATGAATTTCTCCTCTGCACGACACGATACCAGTTCTCCGAGAACGTTCTTCACAGATCTTCTTAATAGGATTCTGAATACTCTGCCACGCTCTTCTATGGTTGGATTGAAGCCGAATCTTCTCCTAAGATATTCTATCAACCAATCTCTTAGAAGCTGGCTTCCGGTTGATATTGAGAGGGGATTCGGCGTTCCTTCCGCGATGAATAGGCCGATAAAGTATGCGTCATCTAAGCTTATCTCATCCCTTGGGTTCTCGGCCATCATCTTGCCTGGAACAGCTATTGGAGCTCCAGGTCTAAGTTTCTCAGCTTCAATCCAGCTCAGCTCTCCATCACTGTTTATCGTGAGGAGCTTATGGGTCGGTGTGGCCTTAAGCTCTCTCCCGCGCTCGGTTCTTATCTCTATAAGCTTTTCAGCCCATCCCCTATACATGAACTTGGCCTCGATTGGTATTACTCCCTTATCAGTTAGCGAGAAGACCTTCACATCCTTAAGCGGGATGATATATCCATCCCTATACGGTCTCTCACCGTAAATCGCCTTATATCTCTCATAGATCGATTCTATGGGCTCGAGATGTATCTTATCCGGGTTCATATACGCGACATATGTTCCTTTCGCAACACATTTTCCGGAGCCATATTCTCCGAAGAATTCTGTTATTGACTGGGTTTCAACACCTCCTCCTATCAGTTTGTCTAGCGATTTGCTTCCAGTCGTTATTCTTCCAACCGTTTTCTTCAGCTCAGCCAATTCCTTCGCCGTTACCCAGCTCACCTCTATGGCCTCCCTCGCCGCTGAGATTATCTCAGCCGCTCTCTTCTCACCTATTCCGGCGGCCGCCAATTCTGAGACCGTCGCGGTCGCTAGAGCTTCTATCGTCGAGTATCCGATCTCTCTCAATTTTTGAGCCGTTGCATTTCCGACCGATGGGAGGTCTTCGAGCCTGAGATATACTTTCTTCTCCACCGTCTCCTCAGCCCTCCTTCGGCCGGCCCTCCTACCCCTAGGCATAGTCCGTTCATCTCTATGGGATTCGAGTATTTAAGTCAAGCTAGAGCTCGCTGAAAATGCGGCTACTTACGCCTCTTCCCAACCATCTTATCGAGGTATTCGTGGAAGAAGAACCAGATCGAGAAGACGGCGAGGGATGCCCCTATCCCTATGGCCAGCCCCGTGTATAGGGATTGCTTCACGGGCTCGCTCAATGCCGTCACGTCTATGAGCATGGCCGTTAGGAGTAGCGTGACTATGAAGAAGAGGTAGCCCTTCATCCTGCTCTCAACCCTTATCTTCTCGATCACGGCGGCGAATGCTGTGAAGAGGATTATCGCTAAGACGATCACGCTTATCACCCTAGCCCCATAGATCATCACGGAGGTTGCTGTCTCGATGTAGGCTTCGCCGAGGAAGAGGTTTATGAATCCATAGATTAGCGCTAAGGCCACGCCTATGTAGAGGAGGGAGAGGATTATGCTATTGAAGGAGATCGGGAGCTCTATGCCACTATATCGCTTAATCATCCCATCCACATCCGCCATAGATAATAGCTTTCTAACCCCGCTTCCAACGAACCTGACTATTATGAACGCCGCGACTATCATCAATATCGCTATCAATAGCTTCGGCGTCAGATAGAGTATCTCCCTTGAGATCATCGAGAGGAGCTCCTTAAGGAAGTTATATCCAGGCTGATCCATCTTCAAGATAAGCCTATCTGGGGATATTTATGTTAAATTGTCGCCAAGAGCCAGACGAGCCTATAAAGGATGTAGAGTATTATTAGGACTAGGGTTAGGGCTAGGAGCCTCAGGGTCAGGGTTATGGCCTCCATCGTAGTCTCGACTATGAAGGAGTAGCCCGTCAAGCTCGTCGTGTAGAGGAGGTAGGAGTAGGTTCTAGCGGCGTGGGCTGGGACCACGGCTACTTCGGGTATGGTTAGGAGGGCGAGGAAGTTTGAGGAGATCATTAGGAGTAGAACCGAGATGAAGAGGATCATATAGTTTTGGCTGAAGATTATTCCGAATGGAGTTGCGAGGAGCTGGGAGAGGTTTGAGAGCAAGACCATGATTATGCTCGACCTCAAAACCCCAAATCTCGACAAGTATCTGGCGAATAGGAAGTTACCTAGGAATACCGCGCCAGTTCCGACGACTCCATTAAATGCGGAGATCCCTATATGAGCCGAGGGGATCGGGATCAGTATCGCCGTTATCGGCGTCAAGATGGCTGAGGCCAAGGCTATCCTAAAGGTTCTTAGAGAACGCTTAGCCCATAGGGCTGAGCCTAGGATGCTCGCGAAGGTTCCAGCGAAGTTTATCCCTGCGGCTACGTAATCTGGGGCGTTAAGCACGTTCATTAGATATGGTTGCCAGAAGATTCCTAGAAGGTTGTTTGAGGTGAGGAATGCGAGTAGGAAGGATGATATGGAGAAGAATTGCTCGGGTCTCTCAATCGCTGGGGGGATCTCGACCCCCTCCATCTTACTCATATCTGCGAGGCTTATCATGAGCGTTGAGAGGAGTCCTATTAAAGAGCCCGTTATGAAGATTATCTGAAACTTGACCTCCGGGGGTAAGATCGCTAACAAGAGTATTGAGAGAATAGATCCAATCACGTTTGTAAAATTGTATGCGGCGGTCCTCTTAGCCGTGACATCCCTTATCCCAGCCTCATCGAATGATGAGTAGATTAGGAGGTTCATAAAGACCCCGAGGATCGTTGAGGACATGCTGAGGATCATGTAGGAGAGCGTTATCACATACATGTTGCTCGTGAGGACCATCGGTATCCAGAATATCCTCTCACCCGCATGGGCTAGGATGAACTTCACCCTAACCTTCCTAGCAACGAATCTTGGGAACTTGTAGAGTATTATGGATAGGATTAGTGAGGCGGTCGAGGATGCCACAACCATGGCCGAGATATATCCGACCGTTAACCCTATGGAGGTTAAGTAGATCACTAGAAGGCTCCTCGTGAGAGCTAGGTAGATGCCCGCAAAAGCTATCTCAAGGGTTAGGATGAGCTTGAGCCTCATAATTAGCGGCCATGGATTTGAGAAGCTTCATTAAAGATGTTTTTGAGAAGAGTTATAGGTCGGCGTAAGCGCTTGATGCTCGATGAAGGCGGTTCTAATAATCTTGGATGGAGTCGGGGATAGGCCCATTAAAGCCTTAGGAGGATTGACGCCGCTCCAGGCGGCGGAGGCCGAGACCCTAGATCTAATCGCGGAGAGAGGGGAGTGTGGAATCATGGATCCAATAGCTCCAGGCCAGCCTCCTGGAAGCGATACAGCTCACCTCGCGATCTTCGGATACGATCCTGAGAGATGCTATCCTGGTAGAGGCGCTTTCGAGGCCCTTGGGGTTGGAGTAGATCTTAAGCCCGGCGACGTGGCGTTTAGATGTAATCTCGCGACCATAAGCGATGATGGGGTGATTATCGATAGGAGGGCTGGGAGGATAGATAACGTCGACGCCGAGAAGCTCTCCGAATCCCTTAAGGAGATTAGGATTGAGGGAGTTGACGGGGTTGAGGCGGAGTTCATCCACTCATCCGAGCATAGGGGAGTATTAGTCTTGAGGGGTGAGAGGCTTTCGAGAATGGTCTCAGACGTAGACCCGCATCTAACCGGGGTCAGGGTTCCCAAGCCCCGTCCACTAGATGATTCGATTGAGGCCGAGAGGACGGCGAAGGCATTGGAGGAGTTCTTGGATAAGGCTAGGAGGATTTTGAGCGAACATCCATTGAATAAGGAGAGGGTTAAGAGGGGGCTTAAGCCCGCGAACGCTATCCTGCCTAGGGGGGCTGGAGTATTGCCGAGGATCAAATCGATCAACGAGCTATGGGGTGTTAGGGCTGCCGCGATAGCTGGAGGGGCGTTGTATAAGGGTGTGGCCAACGCCGTTGGATTCGAGCTTATTAGGGTTGAGGGAGCGGATGGGACCGTTAACACGAATCTCAGGGGGAAGGTCGAGGCGGCGATAAGGGCATTAAACGACTATGATCTGGTCTTCTTACATATCAAGGCTACCGATAATGTGAGCCATGACAAAAACCCGAAGAAGAAGGTTGAGGTGATAGAGTGGATCTCTAGAGAGCTTAAACCCCTCGTCGAGAAAGTTCTCTCCGAGGACTATTACCTGGCGTTAACGGGGGATCACACGACTCCATGTGAAGTTGGAAGCCATACCGGAGACCCAGTTCCATTGGCGATAATCGGGCCGGGCGTTAGGAGGGATGAGGTGAAGAGATTTGACGAGGTCTCATGCGCTTTGGGGGGATTGAATAGGATTAGGGGGATGGATTTGATGAGGATCTTGATGAACTATCTTGGAAGGGTTCCTCTCTTCGGCGAGTAGTCATCCAGCCTTCGAGAGCCTCCTAAGATTCTCCATAACAGTCTTTGTTCTCTTCAACTCAAGCTCAATCCTAAGCCTCAAGTATTCCTCAAATGTGATCTCTCCCCTCTCATATCTCCTAATAATCTCATGAACCTCTCCATCGAGTTTTCCCAGCCCCTTCTTGAGATCCTTCTTGACCTTCATCCTCACCGAGCGGTCATCCTTCATAGACAAACCTCAAAGAAGGTTATGCATAGCGTTAACTATAACTTTGCTGGCCGACGCAGTCGCCGATCAAGTCGGTTCGTCACATGACTCTCGGATCTTCATCGACCCTTAAGCTGGACTATGCAGCCGATCACCGTTAAGACCGCTACGATCAATAGGCTGAGATAAATGTCTATGGGTATGAATTGTTTGATTCCTGCTAGGAAGATTAGGGATCCTAGGAAGGCCGTCCCAACCGCGACGATCTTATTGAAGAGCATTAAGACCGCGAAAAATATTATGACCGCGATTATTAGGGCGAAGATCATGTTTAGGAGCGGTTTGAGAAACAGGTAGGTTAGAGCGGCGGCCACAAGCCCCGCGCCAACGGGTAGGAGGAGCTGCGTGAGCGCCCCGACGAGTATGAACCCGATTACTCCTGCTAGGATCGTTGCGCCGCCGAGATATGGGGCCATTATCGTGGACGCCGCTAACCCTCCTATGATCCCGCCTATCAAGAATGCTATGAACTTGATCACCCCTCTTCCCGCGAAGACCAAGATTAAGCCTAGGAGCGCTAGGATTAAACCCATTAAAAGAGAGGTGAGAGGCGCTTGAAGCAGGTTCTCAAGCAAGATCTATCATGTCTTTATGGAGTTTTATCGCTTATATGTCTTCTCGATGGAAGTCGTCGATCCTCCCCTGCCCCTCTCCAGCCTCCACACCATATCTCGTGTTCAGCAATTTGAAGATCCTTAAACTAGTCTCATAGGGTATCCCGCCAAGCCTCGATAACTGGCTGGCATCCGCGTTAAACACAGCTCTAACTGTTCCAAGCCTTTCTAGGAGCCTCTTAGCCCTAGCAGCCCCAACGCCGGGTAGAGACGCCACTATACTTAGCTGGAGCTCATTGATGTCGGCTCTCTTCCTCTTAGGCCTAAGATGATGTTCCTCCTTCCTCGGGCTTCGTTTCGAGATCACAGCTATTAGATTCGCCGTCTCCTCGGGGGATGGGGTGTAGAGGAGCGTTATCTTAAAGTCGTAGCCTAAGCTCGCGATCGCCCCCCAGATCGCCGCCCTATTCTCAAATCTCGTGAGTATCCTTGAGAACTCCCCCTCTATAAGGATCGTGGGATTCTCCGATGCTTTAACTAGGTTCGATGCTTGATCGAATAATCTTCCATCGAGGAGCGATGATAGAAAATCTCCAACCTCCTTCCTCTCGATCAAGACGTCCCCTGGGAGGAGATAGTCTCCAACCTCTAGGAACTCGTATCTCAAACTTACCCCAAGCCTCGATAACATCTTCGGAACCCCGGACTTCACCTCCCTCTTATCCACAACCACTACTCCAGGTTTAAGCCTTAGCGTCATCCAACTCAATTAGACACCGCTTATCATTAATTTATTTCGTATCCTGCAAAATGTTATGGAAGATCTGCTTATTCCCTCTCAGCGGACTGATTTACGATCATGTGTTCAGCCTGTCCCATACTCCTCATCGAGGGAACTCGTATTATCGCATAATACTTGATGTTTTTAACCTTATCTGAGCGCAACTCCAAGAATATTTGAGATGAGCTTGGATCGAGATCCGTTTTTATGGAATCTTTATCGGGCTGATGAACTTGAAGTATATTGAGATCGCGATTGAGGTTAGCGCCAAGACTATCACGGCTAAATCCTTTGGCCTAAGCCTAAGCTCCTTTAGATAGGTTCTCTTCTTAGATGCCCCGAAGCACTTCACCTCCATGGCCTCGGCGAGCTCATAGCTCCTCCTCAAAACGTTAACGATTAATGGGACTAGGATCGGGATATATCGCCTTAGCCTGGTTAACGGGTTTCCCTTATCGAGCTCTAATCCCCTAGATCTCTGAGAGTCCATTATGGTTTGAAGTTCTTCTGCTAGGATGGGCGTGAACCTTATGGCGGAGATGAAGGCGAAGACATACATGTAAGGTATCCTCAGCTTTGTCAAGGTCATCCCAATCTCCTCTGGAGTTGTTGTGAGGAAGAAGATGGAGAAGGAGGCGAGTAAGGCTATCAGCCTATAGGCCGCCGCGAAGGACTCGTAGAGGATTATCTGGGTAGGAGGCTGCCCGGGTATGAGCATTCTGACGAGATAGTTCATCAAGAAGACCGCGGCTATGAATGGGATCGAGCCGTAAACGGTCTTGATCCACCTCCTCATCGTCCCGCTTATCGCCGCGAGGAGGGCCTCGGCGGCCACGATTATGGTCGTAACGGTGACCTCAACGTAGATCAGGGTTATGAGGAGAAATGTTGTTGAGATTAGGAGCTTGGCCCTCGGGTCGAGCCTATGAATGAAGCTGTCTCCGGGATAGAACTGTAGTCCCTGTAGTATTGTGGCCATCTAGAGATTTGTGAAGATCCCTGTATAAGAATTTCATCATCAAACGCGTTACTAAGGAGATGATCAATGCCATGACTTATCTTCGAAGCCTCGTCATTATCTCAGCCGCCAGCTCCCTCGGAGGATATAGCCTAGGCTTTATCCCGATGAAGCCGAGCCTCTTAGAGAGGGTTATGAGTTGGGGTGGGAGGAGATTACATGATCTGAGTAGTTCCTCGTTCAGGAAGATCTCCTCGGCATCTCCATCGGCGATCACCCTACCCCTCTTCATCAAGACTATCCTAGGCTTTAGATCCGCTATGAACTCAACGTCGTGGGATGAGACTATGACCGTCTTCCCTTGAGAGTTTAGGAGCTTTATCACCTGCAATAGCTTCTCCTTCTGGAGCATATCTTGACCTATCGTCGGCTCATCCAAGGCGATTATGTCTGGAGACCACGCCAAGACTATCGCGAGGGCGAGCCTCTTCTTCTCGCCGCCGCTTAGGGTGAATGGGGACTTATCGGCATAGCCCACCAAATCCATGAAGTTTATCGCGTTCTCAACCCTCCTCCTCACGACCTCCTCGTTATATCCGAAGTTCCTCAAGGCGAAGGCCACCTCCTCCCAAACGCTCTCCGAGAAGAACATGTCATCTGGGTTTTGGAAGACTATTCCAACCTTCTTGGAGAGCGACGCTACCGTGGCGTTCCTCGTATCCACTCCATCTATCAACACCCTCCCCTTCACAGGTTTTAGGAGACCGTTTAGATGCTTTATCAAGGTCGTCTTCCCAGCCCCATTCTCCCCCATGATCGCGACTATCTCGCCATCTCTTATCTCAAGGTCTATACCGTCAAGCGCCTTGACGCCATTCGGGTAAACATACTCGACTGACTCGAATCTTATCATCTCAAAGCACCCTTTAAGCCGCTTATGAACTCCTCAACCGACAATGGGATATCTTTAAATGGTATGCATCCGCCGATCCTCCTCATCTCCCTCGCGACCTCCACAACCCTTGGAATCGAGACTCCATACATCAAGACATCCTCTTTTAGAATTCTCCGGGGATCGTCGAAGTAGATGATCCTGCCTCTGTCCATTATCGCCAGCTTATCCGCATGGGGGATTAGATGCGTCAATCTATGCTCCGAGATCAAGATGGTTAATCCATGCCTCCTATTCAAGTCTATTATCGCATCTATGAGATTCTTCGCGGAGACTGGATCAAGTGAGCTCGTGGGCTCATCTAATAAGAGGATCTTGGGCTTCATGGCGAGGACCGAGGCTATCGCGACCTTCTGCTTCTGACCAGCCGAGAGCTCGAATGGAGACCTCTTCCTCAGCTCCTCGATCCCTAAGAGCTTTAAAGCCCATTCAACCCTATCCCTTATCTCCTCCCTCGGTAGCCCGAGGTTCTCAAGCGGAAAGGCTATGTCGGCCTCGACGCTTAGGGCGAAGAGCTGATTATCCGGGTTCTGGAAGACCATCCCAGCCTTCTGGGAGAGGATGTGAGGCGGACACTCTCTAGTATCTATCCCATCTATTAACACCCTTCCCTCAAACTCTCCCTCATAGAAGTGTGGGATCAAGCCATTTAGGCACCTGAGGAGGGTTGTCTTCCCACATCCACTCTTACCCGCCAAGACCACAAACTCTCCCTCATCTATCTCAAGATTGACCCCCCTAATCGCGTAGAAATCGGTTCCAGCATACTTGAACCCGAGATCCTTAACCTCGATTATCTTCAAGCCTCCATCAACTCCGCCCGAGAGCCGAGCTTCTCAGATAAGATCTCTAGACACCTGGATAGGATGGAGTCTATCTCGCCTTCACGGCAATATGCTCTAGCGGCGGCTGCATGTCCTCCTCCATGGCCTCCAAATTCTCCGCTAAGCTTCTCCGCAACATCTCTCCCCAAGTCGATTCCATATCTCTCAACTACCTCATTAACAGCTCTCATGGAGACCTCGACTCCATCATCGGATTCTCCTGCGGCCACAGCTATATGCGCTCCGAGGCTTAGCAAGCTTCTCGCACAGGAGCTTTGATAGCTTCCAACTCTCGTTAAGACTATCATAAGCTCACCAATCTTATAGATCCTCATCCTAGACGCCGCTTTCAGCCTCGCAATCCTCTCAGGTAACTCCACCCTCGTCTCAAGTCTTGATAAAAGCTCGATAGGGTTCACATCCTTCTCCGCCAGCCTGCACACCACTCTTAGAGAATTCTTATCCGCGATGGATAGCCTAACGGTATCATAATATATTCCAGCGAAGAGCGCCTCGGCCTCCAAGGTGTTTAGCTCATAGTTCAATAGCTCAACTAGATCATATATGATCTCGCATACAGATTGATACTTGTCCGAAACATATAGCTTGACATCTTCCGGATAGCTGCCGATACTGGTCGTGTGATGGTCTATCACAATCACCTTCTCAGGTTTTGAGAATATCCATCGATATTCTTCAAGCTGTTCAGGCGATCCGGCGTCTAGGACTATGAAGTATCCTTCATGTCCCTCAAGGTCGTCGATCGCTAAGTTTAGGTGGTTTAGGAGGGCCTTGCTATGAGTTGATGGTCGGGATGGTATCGTGAAGAGGATTTTCTTGACCTTATAGATCTCCTTCAAGATGTTGATTAGGGTGTATGACGCCCCTATCGAGTCCGGATCGCCTCCGGCATGGGTTAAGATCGCCACGGCCTCGCCTCTTACCAGATATAGCCCCCTATCCAAGAGCTCTATGAATTCTCGGTCTCTCATGACGCCGATGATCCCGATAATGCTTGCTGAAGCTCTTTTTGAAGGGATTCTAATTGGCTCCTCGTCCTCTGCTCCTGCTTCTCCAAGAGCTTGAGCCTAGTCTCGGTTAACTCTCTCTTCTCGTTGAGCTCCTCGACGAGCTTTTGCTTATCGCTTCGAACTAGGATCGGGCCGACCGCCTTATACACCATCACGTCATCAGGGGATTTCTGAAGCTCCTCTAGGGCATCCTTCACCTCGATTAGCTCCGCCTCAAGCCTCTGCCTCTCAACTATTATCACGTTTAGGGTTTGTTGGAGCTGCTGAAGCCTCGCGATCCTCTGCTTAACGCTTGGGGGAAGCTCCCTCTCAGCCGACATCT
>CAYVHW010000027.1:0-13564 GCA_964451435.1 uncultured Nitrososphaeria archaeon
GTTTCATGGGGTAAGGTTAAGCCCGATGCGAGAAAGGTTACCGTCCACGGCGACGCCACGATAATCTTCCCAATCCTACTAGCATCGATCCTCGACAAGCTCTAAGATCATCTCCGCCTATTCACAACCTGCTGCTCCTTGATGAATTGTAGATGGAGAATTCCATTAATGTAGGATTTCTTCAAGACCTTGACCGGATATGGGAGCTTAACGATCCTCTTAAACCCCCTCCCACCCCTTATCAAGAGCTTCCTACCCGAGATCTTAATGGAGACTTCTTCCTCC
Source organism: uncultured Nitrososphaeria archaeon (assembly GCA_964451435.1). Taxonomy (GTDB): domain Archaea; phylum Thermoproteota; class Nitrososphaeria_A; order Caldarchaeales; family Wolframiiraptoraceae; genus AUK039. The sequence continues at coordinate 286 of CAYVHW010000027.1, forward strand.
GGGCCTGGGACTTGGGCTGTGAGGGTGAGTAGATCTCCATCCTCAACCAATTCAAGTGGGTACTCGATCCTCGGTCTATAGGTCTTTAACGCCTTCTTGACCTCCTTAAACCAGTAGACTCCGAGTAAGGCGATGACTCCTATCAAGATTAGTCCTAGAACTCCCCTCCCAAGCCTCAGCATTAGGGAGAAGAGTATGAGTAATAGTAGGGTTGCGAGTATTCCTAGGATAAGCTTTGAGGTCTCCTCGACTTGGCTCTCTCCTCTCACCGCTCCCCAATAGTCTCGGCTGCTAGGGATCTTTTAAGAATTAGCCGCCTATGATTCTGATATAATGTAATTCCACGACCCCCTTCTCCGAGAAGATGGAGCCCACGTTAACCGTGTTGTTGAGTCTCCAGACCAGCACCCTATCCAACCCCTTTCCAGTAACCCATGAGCTTATGAACTCGCTTAAACTCTCCTTGAGGAGCTTGGGAGACCTATAGGTGATGTTCCCCTCCAAGAAGATCAGATTCGCGTTTATCCTCTCCGGATACATTATTCTAAGCTTAAAGTCTCTCAAGATGCTTATGGTGAGGTTATAGAGGTCGATCCTAACGGTCGTGGGAGCGGCTCCGGTCAAGCTCTTCAAAAACGAGTTGAAGGATTCTTCAGGCGTGGATCCCAAGCCTATGAAGTATTTTCCCGTGAACTCGGCGCCGATCGTCGCTATGGTTCCGAGCTGGGCCACCACCCCTCCGGCGGGCGACGTGTAGACTGGGATCACGTAGACGAGGTAGTCTCCTATCTGGTATAGTATTGTCTCACCTATCCTTGGATTCTCTAAGAGGGTTCTAAGCTTCCTAAACTCCGCAAACCTCTCCAAAGCCTCTCTAGCGGCTGATGGGCCTAGAAGCTTAACCTCAGATCCTATCGGAACCCTATAGAAGATCTTCTCCCCGAGATTCGGGTAATCGTTCCTCACCACCATGAATCCGGCCAGATTTCTTCCAGGAGAACCTCTTAGCTGAAGCGATAGGAGCCCTATGAACTCCGGCCTCTCAAATCTTGGAGGCTGGGTGATGATGTAGTATACGTGGACTCCCTTTGGTATCTCATAGAATTCTCTCGCTTGGATATAGGTTGCGGGATCATCGACATGATATATGTTGAACATCTCGACCTGATACTCGAAGACCTCCTCAGGAAACCTTGTCTGATTCTTAAGCCAATCCGGAAACTCCTCTATCAAAAGATCTGGATAGGCTTTCTTTATGAGTTTACTGACGAAGTCATCTCCGGTTATCAGCAACTTTATCTCCCCATCATAGACATCTATCAAGGAATAGCCTATGAATCGGATGAGCTCGTGATCCTTGCTCCATGGAACCCTACTTGCTTCGAGTCTGATTATCAGGGGCATGAGCCAATAAGTCCTATTTCCATCGGTCACGGGGAACATGTCGACATATCTCCCCCTCCAGATGTAGGTGAAGTAGGGAAAAATGAGCTCCATCCTATCATACACATCTCGATATCTGATTATCCTAACCTGCTTATCGGGATATGAGAGGAAGAAGGTGACGTCGAAGAACCAGGTCATCGGGGGTGAGACGACTACCCCTCCATTTCCATGGTAGCCGACCCCGGTCACCTCATCGCTCCTCTCCTTCCCCAAGATCATCGCTGCCCAAGTGGTGTCAAATAATCCTCCCTCACCATAGTAGATCCTCCTCTGCTTGAAGAATATCGATGGATTAATTATCGTCCCATTATTCGCGTCGAGTAACAAGAACCCGCTGGGGACATGGGTGTAAACGAGGTGCTCATTATACCAGATGTCGGCGGGAGGGATACCGCTCGGCAGGACCGGTTTCATAGATGCGCTCCAATAGAGCCTGTTCCTGAATCGCAGAATGTCCGAGTCCTCGAAGTCTATATACGGTATCAACCCTATCTCCGGCTTAAGCTTCGTGAAGGCCGCATCCCAATCCCAAAGCCTAACGGTTTGAAGATCCCTGTAGATACGTGAAAGCGTGGACGAGTTTAATGCATGGGTTTTCGCGGTAAAGTTATAGATAACAGTTCTGACATCATCTATATCCGCGAGATACCTGTTCACGGCTATCTCCTGCTTGACGTATGGGCCGAGCCACTCAACCTTCCTAGCATCCGCTACGCTATTCTGAATCGACACTATGGCGAATATTGTTAAGAGTATTAGGATTATTGCCCCAGCCTTGATTGTATATGCATAGACGAATCCGGTTCTAGTCTTGTCGAGATACACGAATAAGGCCATTATTGCGGAGATTATGAATGCGCCGACTATGAAGATCTTGGTGTTATAGTCTATGTAGCTTGGGAAGAATAGGTTGAATCCAGTCCACGCAACTCCTATCGCTATTAAGGCCTCGATCGTCTCTATTGGGACTCTGAGAGACCCCGTCCTCAGATAATTCATAATTGACTCTGAAGCCGCCTTGATGAGTGTAGTCAAGCCGATTAAGAGTATCAGTCTGATCCCAAACGCTGAGAGGATTGGTGGAAGTAGAATTGTTAGGGCTGGGGCCGAAGATATCACTGTCATCGCAGGAGCTATGTTATCGATGCTCGCTGGGATGAACGATAGACTCATTACTCTCGGTATGTTGGATAATCCGAAATCGACTCCGCTTAAAGTGGCGATAACGCCCATCCCGAAGATAGCGTTTGAGAGTAGTATTGCTCCGATCAAGGTCTTCGTGGCCTGCCATGCCAAAAACTTGCCCAGGCTCATCTGATATGCAGAGTAATCGAGATCCCTAGGCTCGATATATCCAGCTCTATGATAGAATTTTATGAATAGTTTGAGGAGCCAGAAGGTCAGCGAGTTCCTCCTTCTAAAGTTGAATCTGAAGAATGCTATGAAGGAGAGTATGAGTCCGCCGATAAGTGAGAAATAGAATGGTCTTACGAATAGGTCTCCGAACTCCCAGAGATTCAGGGCAAACCAGATACCTTGAGATATAGAGATTATGATCATGATTATGGTTATGATCGCTATGAAAACGTATAGAATCCTTCTTCTCGAGTCTCTGCGCCGCAACTCGGACACCAACCCTTACATCCATCTACCTCTTAAACGGCTTAGCATCCCTCCAGAGATAATCGAAATATACTTTAGCTATCCTCGCAAGGGCTACGTGATCTGACCAGATCGCGATGCTGGGCACTTCATCTTCCTCAGCTCCTAGAATTATTATTGCCTCCCTTGAGTCTGAGATCGCTCCTCCGCCGAACATCTGACCCCTAAACCGGATCTCCGCCACCTCTCCGAGCTTCTTAGCGAGGTTTGGGTCGCATGATCTCGATAACATTATCTTGATCTCACCACCCCTATTAGCTATCAAGGCCAAGGAGGGGAAGATGAGGTTTAGGAGGTCTTTATTCATCCACGGCGCAGCTATCTGTAGCTCGCTTTCACATCCGAGTATGAGATCCCTTATCTTTGAGAGTATGCTCGTCTCGCCCCTAAGAACCCATACATCATGTTTCTCCTTCTCTCCAGTTCGCTGATAGATTGGTAGTAGCTCAGCCAACGCCATCTCCTCATATCGTTTAAGCTCGCGCTCGATTCTCATCCTATTGATGTCTAAGGCGATCTTAGGTGGTCTAGCATAGAACTTCGCCGGCCTCCCACCTTCACTCCTAATCCACCCCTTCTTCCTCAGACTCTCTAGGACGTCATAGATCTTTGAGTATGGGACTCCAGCGGCCTCACTTAGCTCGCTTGCCGTGAGCTTCCCGGCCTTAAGTAGTGAGATGTAAGCCCTCATCTCATAGTCTGTTAAGCCGAGGTTATGGAGAGCTCTTCTAAGCTTCTCTTCGATATTGATCGTCATCACGCTTAGAGTATGCACTGCTGCTATATCAAATTATGTTCTCGACTTAGACCTCAAAAAAAGGAGTTTATGAAGATTTATTCAAAACTTGACTCAGATCCACCTTTTCCAGGCTTTGTCTCCTTACGCCTGGCAGCGGCGATCACGTCATCTATCCTTAGGATCATGGCAGCTGCCTCGAATCCGCTCTTCAATGCTTGCTCCTTCACCCTTAGAGGCTCTATCACCCCAGCCTTGAACATGTCTTGAACCTTTCCTGAGAACACCTCGATTCCATATCCATGTTGCCCACCCTCATGCTTTGTCCTAAGTTCGGTTAGGATCTCAACTGGCTCGAGACCGGAGTTCTCTGCGAGGATTCTCGGAATCATCTCTAGGGTTTCAGCGAATGCTAGCATGGCGAGCTGCTCCTTCCCAGGATACTTTGGAGCCTCCTTCTTTATCACGGATGCTAAGGCCATCTCGGTGGCGCCTCCTCCTGGAACATATTTCATGTTTTGGATCAGGGAGATCAGGTTCATTATTGCGTCGTTTAACGCCCTTTCGGCCTCGTCTAGCTGTCGCTCAAGTCCAGCTCTAATCAGTATCGAGACGGATTTCGGATTCTTGCAGTCTCTCACGAAGACCATTCTATCCTCTCCGATCTTCCTTTCCTCAACTATTCCCGCGGTTCCAAGGTCTTCTGGAGTTAAGTCCTCGAAGTTCGTGACTATCCTCGCGCCGGTCGCTCTTGAGAGCTTCTCCATGTCGGAGCTCTTAACCCTCCTCACGGCCAGTATCCCAGCCTTAGCCATGAAGAACTGAGCGATGTCATCTATACCCTTCTGGCATAGGACCACGTTCGCCCCGACTCCGACAACCTTGTCAACCATCTCCTTGAGGATCCTAGTCTCCTCATCCAAGAACTCCTTCATCTTCAATGGATCTCGAATCCTTATCTCGGCGCTGAACTCAGTCTTCTCGATCTCGAATGGAGCGTTTATCAGGGCTATCTTAGCGTTCACTATCCTCTTCGGCATCGCTGAGTGAACCACTTCCTTATCGATTATCACACCGTTTATGAGCTCGCTCTCAAGTAGGCTCTTACCCATCTTCTTGATTATCTGAATGTTATCCTTGTCCGCGTATAGTTTTCCATCTCTCTCCTCGATTATTCTTAGGACGGCCTCTAAGGCGAGGTTCGCGATATGCTCCTTGGCGAATCCGAGGGATTTGCTGGCGAGAGATGTCAGCAAGATCTTCTTAAGAGTCTCCTTATCCTCAAGCTTCACAGGTCTAGCGATCTTCTCAAGATGTTGTACGGCTATGTCGAGAGCCCTCTTATATCCTCTTATGATCGTGCTTGGATGAATCTTCTGCTCGATCAATTCTCCCGCACGCTTGAGCAGTTCTCCCGCTAAGATCACGACGGTCGTCGTCCCATCTCCAACCGTGTTGTCCTGAGCCTTAGCAGCCTCTATAAGCATCTTAGCCGCGGGATGCTCGACATCCATCTTATCCAAGATGGTTGCTCCATCATTTGTGACCACCACATCCCCAATACTATCCACGAGTATCTTATCCATCCCCTTAGGCCCTAAAGTGCTCCGAACTATCTCGGCGATTATCTTCGCAGCGGCTATATTATTTCTTTGAGCGGCTTTACCCCTAGTTCTAGTGGTTCCCTCCTTCAGGACTATTACGGGCTGACCGCCTGCTCTTGGAGCGTAAGCCATTCTTCCACCTCCATTACATCTCCAATTCTAAATTACCATAGGATGGTGAAGTTGAGGCAAATATAAACCTTAATTAATAATGTTCTAGTTCCATGCGGGTGTCAAGTGGCCGTCGCTCCCTACATGAATTTCAGACGCTATTTCACCTACTGAATGATCTTCTTAGCGTGGAGATCTTTTAGATTTTAATACAGGTTAGGGGTATCGACGGGTGAATCGCCTTCCATAGAGCGATATGGCCGTTATCTTGAAGAGTAGTAGCCTCGTAGGAGTGTTCTAGCAGCTCTCTCAATATCTTCTCTCCTCACAGTCCTCCTGCCAGCATATTGGGCTAGGCTATAAGCCTCCCTCGCTATAGCTAATCCAAGTTCTTCGAGGATTTGTCGAAGAGCCTCAGCGGCTTCCTCACTCGCCCTCGCGGCTCCAGCCTTCTTGATAAGCCTGTGAACGGGTGCTAGGGAAAGCTCATTTGGACCCAAGCTCAAGCTCACCAAGATAGCGTATCTCTTGACATATTTAATAGTTTATCAGATGGTATCTTGGTCGCCGATGATATGACTCATGGCATTTAGACATATATCCCCAGATAATCCTTCAAGGAGATCCTTAGAAAGTTTTATTAGAGAAATTCGATCATTAAATTTGGTTTTAAGAGATGTGGGGAGAGAAGGTTGTATGCCCGCATTGCGGGAAGCTGACCAATAAAGCTCCATACTGCAAGTATTGTGGGAAGCCGCTGGACCTGCCTGAGGAGAAGTCACCTGAAGCAGAGGAGGCTGAGTCTGAGGAGGCCAAGAAGGAGATTGTGATAGAGAGGGTTAGCGAGGAGGTCTTGGAGAGGAAGCCCTCGGTTCAAGAGATCTCAGAGGAGCGTAAGATAGTTGAACAGCTCGCAAACGTGTATAACTGGAGGAATAGTTTGCTCGAGCTCTTCCTGAACGGCGAGGCATCAGCGGAGGTCTTCGTAGACATCTACAAGGAGTATAGGAATAGGATCAAGGCGGTTAACTCCAAGAGGCTTGAGATGATAAGATCGCTTGAAGATAGGATCAGCGAGTTGAACTCAAAGCTGGAACAGCTTAAGATCAGGCATGAGATAGGAGAGATCCCTGATAAACAGTACATAACTGAGAAGCTCTCAATAGATAGGGAGCTATCCAAGATAAAGCCTAGGCTGAACATACTCCATAACGCCTTTAACGTAAAGCTCGCGGATCTCCCAGAGTATGAGGCGAGAATAAGGGAGTTTAGGGATAGGATAAGCTCCGAGGGGGTCTCAAGGGGTTTAAGCGAGGAGGATGTCAACATGATAGTCTCAGATCTCGACGAGACCCTCGAATCCTTGAAGGACTTATTGGAGCTCCATAAAAAGCTCAAGAGAGAGCTTGAGAAGATAGAGCTTAGATATAGGGTTGGAGAGCTTACGGAGGAAGAGTATCTAGCGGCTAAGCAGAAGATCCAGCGTCAGATGGAGATCTGAGAACCGAATCCTTAAGTCGAGGAGCCATCAATTAATCTCACATGGTTAGGATTGTTGTGGTCGCGGTTCCGGGAGCTGGGAAGACCACGATATTGAAGAAGCTTCTCGGGAAAGTCCCAGACTTAAAGGTTGTCAATTTCGGAGACTATATGTTCGAGGAGGCTAGGAAGGGCTTCGGAATCTCCGATAGAGATGAGATGAGGAGGAAGCTTAAGCCGAGAGACTATAAGCTCCTCCAAGAGAGGGCGGCGGAGGCGATAGCGAGGCTCGATGGAGACCTGATAATAGACACCCACGCCGTGATAAAGACCTCTTTCGGATACTATCCAGGTCTACCATCAAGGGTTGCGGAGATCTTGAACCCCGATGCGATAGTCGTGTTGGAGTTTAGGCCTGAGGATATACTCCAGAGGAGGCTTAAGGATTTGAAGGCTGAGGAGGGCGTGAAGAGAGTTAGGGAGATAGAGAGGGTTGAGGATGTCCAAGAGCATCAAGAGCTTGGGAGGGAGATGGCGATGGCCGCGGCGAATCACGTCTGTTGCTACCTTACATGCTTGAGATATCTTGAGCCTCAAAAATATCCGTATCAACATGCTGAGGAGGCTGCGTCGGCTCTAGCTGAGATCGTGGAGAAGTTTAGAGAGGCTGAGAGAGGTTAAGATCGCTTGGAGACATTACCGATCGAGTGAATCGGCCACAGATTTGCGGGCGGTTGTTATGTAGACTGTGTGAGCGTGCATTAGATGCTCCGGCCTAGTCATCCCACGCTTAACCCTCATATTCCTCAACAAGATCTCGACGGTCGAGATGTCGGCGAAGCCATTCTCCTTGAGCGCGTCAACGGTCTCTATCACCTGTTCTATGGTTGGGCTTATTGAGACGAATATCCCGCTATCCTTCAAGGCTTCATAGGATGGCTTGACGGCGAGCCATGGGGTCGGTATGTCGAGGATGACCGCGTCGACATCCCTCTCATCTATCCTCTCGGTCAGATCTCCATGCTTGAGCTCGACAAAGCTCCTTAGACCAAGTGATTCGAGCCTCTTCTCAGCGTTCTTAAGATACTCCTCATTGACATCATAGCTGTAGACCTTTCCATGTGGGGCGACGTGATATGCCAAGATTGCGGTCAATACGGCTGATCCAGTTCCACCCTCGACGACCCTGCTCCCACATCTAACTCCGCTCACCAAGATTATGTAGCCTAGATCCTTTGGGTAGACGATCTGGGTTATCCTCGGAAAGTTTAGGGCGTGGTCGAGTATCGTCGGCTCAAACGCCGTCCAAACCGATCCAGTGTTCGTCTTGATCTTGCTCCCATATCTCTTCCCGATCACGTCGTCGAGATCTACGTATCCTTCACTCGTGTGAAATCTCTCCCCCCTCTTAACGGACACGAGGTACCTCTTCCCCCTCTGGGTCACGAACAGGATTCTATCCCCCTCACCTATAGTCCTCATGGCCTCTAGGTTTAGGTGGAAGATGGAGGCTTTAGGGGTTCATCTATGGAAGGTGCCTGAGCAAGCCATTAGGAGTGGTTCAGCTGATCGTGCTCTTGAAGACCAGTCCCTGAACCCTTGCGAGGAGGAGGGTGGCGATGGATGTGATGAGGGGCACGCCTATTATCGGGATCAGGAAGCCTACCAGAGCTAGGAGCCAGGCGAGGATCAACGTGACTATGCAGATCGCGAGATAATCTCCATAGCCTATCTTCCTAATCCTCTCAAGAACCTCGCTGAAGCTAAAGACGGCGCCAATCCTCCCAACATATATCATGTGTGGTATGGCCATGAAGAGGTAGAGGCCGGCCAAGACCCCTATTATGAATGAGGCGATGTAGGCGGACGTCATCGACATGATCATGGCATATGGATTGAGGATCGCCCCGAATCTGAGGGGCACGCCTATCAAGAAGATTATCAGAGCTATCGGTATGAGTATTATTAGGTAGGCCGCGAAGAGCTTTAGCCCATCGATAAACATCCCACCCCAATCGCGGTATTCTGGGAGTCCCTCACCCCCCTCGATAGTCCCCTTAATGCATCTATACACGTATCCGAGCGCGAAGAAGATCGGGACTATCAGGTACGATAATAGATATAGGACTCCTAGGGCAACCGCCCTACTGTACGGATTTGTCGCGTATCTGAAGCCGTCGCTCAGCAGATCTCCGATGCTAAGCCGCTTCACGCATCGAATTTTCCCTAGATCTAGATAAGTTTTTTCCGAGACTCCTTATATCATAACCATGACAAATTCATTTTGGAGAGCTTGAGGATTGGGAGGAGAGTTTTCCTGGTGTTGATCATATCCATGCTCACGGCCATAGGGTTAGTAGGCTTCAGCATATTCGGGATGAAATTTAAAGCCGAGAAGAAATCCAAGAAAGTAGAGTTGAAGATCAAGCTCCCCCAGCCATCCTATAAGAGCGAGACCTCGATCGAGGAGGCCTTGAAGCTTAGGAGGAGTATTAGGGAGTATGAGGATAGGCCGCTGACGATAAAGCATGTCTCACAGCTCTTCTGGGCCGCTCAGGGAGTGACGAAGCCAGACCCATGGCTGCGGGCCGGAGGCTTCAAGACCGCTCCATCGGCTGGAGCAACCTATCCACTCGAGGTCTATATGGTGGTTAAGGATGGCGGGGTTGAGGGGCTTGAATCAGGAATATACCACTATCTCCCAAAGACCCATGAGATCGAGCTTATCAAGAAGGGCGATTATAGTAGGAAGCTTATGAGGGCGGCCTTAGATCAAGAGTGGGTTGGAGCGGCGGCCGTGAACATGGTGATCACCGCTGTCTATGAGAGGACGACCAAGAGATATGGTGATAGGGGGATAAGATATGTTCACATGGAGGTGGGGCATGTAGGAGAAAACGTCTATCTGCAGTGCGTGAGCCTAGGCTTGGGATGCGTGGTCATAGGAGCATTCGACGATGATCGGGTCAAGGAGATCTTGGGGGTGGATGAAGCTCCACTCTACATAATCCCAATAGGATTCAAGAAGAGCTAAAAGGCGATGGCCGCAAACTCAAGCACGATTAAGCGCGCATCACCTAACCTAGACCCAAAGCTAAACCTAAATAAAGTCTCAATAATAGATAATATCTGGCTGTGAAGAGTCAGAGTTAAGCGGATTGGATGAAGTGAAGGCATTTGACTGAGCCGCAACACATTTAATATATCTGGTAAGTCCACAGAGACTTGTGCGAGCTACGAGGATTCCCGCCCACATTTTCGAAGAGTTCGTGAAAGGGTTTGGAGATCCGTTGATCTCGGATCTGGGAGGATATCTTAGATGGATGCGTAGGATGAGTATACTGAAAACCTTTTGGTGTTCGGATTGGAAGAGCCTCGGATACTTGGGCTTGATGGACTCAGGCAAACTGATCGGCGTCTTGAGAGCTTTGAGGATGAGGGTTATCTTCCACGGCCATGGAGCTTGGAGGGGATTGAGGGAGAGGGGAGAGATCCAAGACATATTCCTCCTTAGATGGAGGATTGAATATCTGAGAGAGATCTTCCAAAGAGCTGAAAAGATATTCTCGAGGCATGGCCTAAGAGATTTCGGGATATCTGAGTGGAAGCCAGGTGCTTGGAGGATTCTCGAAGAATGTGGCTTCAGCCCATATGCTAGATCGGTCTTGATCACGTGGAACCTTAGGGAGGAGATCCCGAAATCTGGAAACCGAGAGGTTGTGATTAAGATTGGGTCGAGGAGGGATTTAAGAAAGCTTAGGAGGATTCAGCGGGAGAGCTGGGGGTTCTTCATTCGACCGAGCTTCAGACACCACATAATCCTAATCGCTTACCTCGGAGAGGAGGCGGTTGGATCGGCATACTTAAACAAGTATACGGGAAACATAGACTTCGGAGTCCACGTTAGGAGAGGGTTTCAGAGGAGGAGAGTAGGGGCGGCGATACTACACTCGGCGAGAAACCTATTCAGGAAACTAGGGTTTAGGAGGATGTCCGTGGTGAGGGTTTTAAGGGCTTGAGCAAGGTGAATGAAAGCGATAGGATAGCCCTAAGCTTCTACATCAACTGCGGTGGAAGAGTCCTGAGAGAATATAGGGGCTTTAGGAGGAAGATTAGATCTCGAAAGCTCAAGATCCCAAACCTATCGGAATACATAGCCTAATGGAGGTTAAGTGAATTAATTTAAACATGGTTTAGATCTCTTTAATGATGTTTAAGCCTAGACCCGTGAAGCTTAGCTGGCTGATAAGGACTGGGAGGCTATCGGAGTTCTCCCCCACAGCGCTGATCTCCGAGAAGCTCGGAATAGATTGGCTTATGATGTTCGACGAATACATCTATGGCCCAGGGCCGGGGATCGTTGAGCTATTAGACTTGATCCTGAGATATGTTAAGCCTAAGAGCTTCTTAGATCTATTCGGAGGTAGTGGTGCGTTATCGAAGCTTGCCTCGCTTAGAGGCGTGAGGAGGATAACCTACATAGACCTATATCCAAATGCGGCAATCCTCAACTTGAGGAGAATGAGCGGGGTCGAGATAATTAAGGGGGATGCCATGGACTTCTCAAGGCTTGGGGTGTATGATGTCGTGGTCGCAGACCCGCCTAGAGAGTTGATAGATGAGTTTCTCGAAAAGGTCGATGACCTAAGAAAGATCTTCAAGAAGACATGCTTAATCTGGATCGGAGATATTGAGGAGCTCGAGGAGAGATCTTCGCTCCTTAGGGGGAGGAGGATGGTGAAGATTATAAGGGCTTGGGGAGACTGCTTCGCAACCCTGTGGAAGCCCGGATTCGGGGATATCGTCAAGCACATAAAAGATCTCATAGAATATGGTTAAATTTGGGAATGCGATTAAGATCTTTGGTGGTGTTAAATGGGCGGGAGGCAAGTGAACCCCTACCTGCCCTACCTCCACACTGGTGAGGAGAAGTCTGAGAAGAAGGAGAGGAAGAAGGGGAAGAAGTAAGCCTCTCACAATCTTTTCAAGATCATAAACACTTACCTTAAAGCTTAGAGGGGTCTGATCTTAGTGGGAGAGTTGAGGGTCGCCGCGGTCGGAGATAGGATCTTCGTATCGGTCTTCGGGCTCATCGGCGCAGATAGGTTTAGGGTGGATTCTGATGAGGAGTTCCGCTCAACGATCACGGACTTGGTCAAGAGGGGAGAATACTCGATGATAATAGTTCCAGAGAGATACCTCGACTTAACGAGAGAGATTAGATCCGAGCTCATCGCCGAGGGGAGGATCGAGCCCATATTCGCATTCGTCCCCGAGAAGGGTTTGAATAAGAGGGTGGAGGAGCTTAAGGAGCTGGTGAGCTTAGCCGTAGGGCTTAGGCTTGAGATCTAGGTGGGATCATGAGCATCTCATCCCTCCTAGTTGAGGAGAAGAAGGCCATGCTCTTCGTCGAGGAGGCTAGGAAGAAGGCTGAGGAGATCCTAAAGGAGGCCAAGGCTGAGGCCGATAAGATTCTGAAGGAAGTTTCGGATGAGGAGAAGATCAAGGAGATCTTAGAGCGATATGAGGAGGAGCTTCGGAGAGAGGCTGAGAAGATAGTTGAGAGATATAGGAGGGAGGTTGAGCGGATAAAATCAGTTCCAGATGAGTTGCTTGAGGAAGCCTCAGACATGATCGTTAGGGAGGTGATCGACCATAAGTTCAGAGGCGGTTGAGGCGCTTAAGGAGGAGATTTGGAGGAGGGCTAGGGAGAAGGCCGACAAAATTCTAAGTCAGGCAAGGAATGAGGCGGAGCGCATACTTAGAAACGCTAGGGCCGAAGCCGAGACCCTTCTGAAGAATAGAATCGAACCTGAGAAGCTCCTCATAAGGAGGAGGATCATAGGTAGGGCGGTGATGGATGGTAGGAGGCTTCTGATACTCGCGAAGAACGACTTGATAAACGAGGTATTCTCTAGAGCAGTCGAGAAGCTTGAGAGGTTTAGGGAGAGCGAAGAGTATGAGAGATTTCTAGTGAAATGTTTTAGGGAAGCTGTTGAGGCCATGAATCCATCAAATGGAGACGAGTTCATAGTCTATGTGAATAGAAGGGATCTAGACCTTCTTGAGAAAAAGGCCGGGGAGATCTTCAAGCATAGTCTGAGATTCAAGTTTAGGGAGGGAGACTTCATGGGAGGAGTCGTTGTTATGGACTCGGATGGAAAGAGAATCTTCTACAACACGATTGAGAGCAGGCTTGAGAGCTTGAGGCCGATCCTCAGAGAGAAGGTGGCATCCATGC
>CAYVHW010000028.1:0-12885 GCA_964451435.1 uncultured Nitrososphaeria archaeon
AGCCTAATCGATCCACCCAAGGGTTGTAGATTCCATCCGAGATGCGTCCACAAGATCAAAGGATTATGCGATGAAAAAGAGCCTCCTGAAATTGAGTATGAGAGGAATCATTTCGTGAGCTGTTGGCTCTATGTCCAAGAGAGATGAAATCTTCTTGGAGATAGTCCTCGGCGCCGTACTCATCTTAGCTGGCTTCATATTATCCTTCTTAATGGTGATTAAGGTCATAGCGAGTAGCCTCTTCCTCTCACTATTCTCTTACGCCCTATCAACCGCGGGTCTCGGTCTCGGCATAACGGCCGCGCATGGGCTCATGCCGAAGAAGCCTAAGAGGAGGTTGAATGAACATGAAGAGCCTTAAAATCCCTAACCAAAATTTTCAAGGTCGAGAGAGCCTATGTTTCTTTAGATAGAGGCTAAGTATCCAGAACAGGATTTTAGATAATGATGGCAAAAATCTATAATTTGATGGAAAATGGCCTTTTTAATGAAAAATTCATAAATATCTCTATATAAGCTGACTAAAAAATTAATATTAGGAGGCAATAGCAGATTGATGCCGTGGTTGGGGCGGAGTCGGAGACCGTGCTTCCGAGGATCGATGAGATAACTATCGAGGGGTTTAAGGAGGCGTTTAAGCGGATAATTAGGTTGAAGGAGAGCTGTGGGATAAAGCCGATTCTAGACAATCCAAGCGACCTATTCGAGCGAGCTAAGCTCTATGGAGTTCGATATAGGAATGGGGCTTGGGGATGGGCCTCAAACATCTGGCACAGATCGGCGTCCGGAACCATGGTGATAAACAGCGATGACGAGTTGAGGTATGAGCATAAGATCTTAATGCTTAGGGTTTTAGAGCATATTTTAGTCCAAGGACCATTGATCAAGGTCGATGGGATCGTCGGAAAGCCCGGGTCGAGGGTCGAGTTGAGATGTAGATTATACTGCGATCCACAGTTTCCAGACATAGCGTATAGGTGGAGTCAATTGGTCTTTCCGGGAAAGCCTGATGAGGAGCCCGATGTAGAGGTCTTCTGCATCCCACATTATCTCGGAAACCCGATGATCCCCGGGAAAGATGAGCTCTTGAAAGTCCTGAGGTTCCCAAACCACAACTATACGATAATCACATGCTCATCATATCAAGGTGAGGTCAAGAAGGCCTTCCTAAGCCACTGGATCCTCCACGCATATAGGGTTGGTGGAACTGGAGAGCATGCAGCCTTAAGGGAGTTCACGGTTAAGTGTAAGGATGGGTCGAAGAGGAGGGTTGTGATGTGTATATGGGGGTTGACGGGTTCTGGGAAGTCAACTCATGGAATGTATGTCTGGGAGCGGGAAAATGCCAAAATCTATCAGAGGGAGTTCGGGATAAATCCATTAGAGTATGTTAGCGACCAAGCGATAAAGAATGATGATATAGTGGCCGTCTTCGAGGATAGGGTGATTGGATCTGAGAAGGGTTCTTGGACGAAGACCGAGGGGGTTACAAAGGCTCAGATAGCGATTTGGAGGGCGTCCATGTCTCCCAGAGCCCTACACGAGAACACAGAGTTCGATGAGAATGGAAACCCGTCCTTAGCTGGAAAACTCTACCAATACTTTGGGATGAAGAATAGGAACGCTCGATCAGTCTTCTACCTAGAGGACACTGGATACTTCAATGGAGACATAGAGTCTAGTGGGCCGCTGAATACCGCGATCTTCCTAACCCCGGGATACTTCACGGACTATGCTTGGGTTAAGATAGTTGACCCAGCCTTCGCGGCCAAGGTCTTGGCCGATGGTAGGACGATCGGCCATCCAGCTCAATCTAAGGAGATCGCGGGCAAGGTTAGGTTTGTGAGCAGATATTGTCTCCCATTCACTATGGGGGTGAGCTCAACAGCCCATATCATCAGATTCTATAAGATGTTGAAGAGGAGAGCTGAGAGAGGAGATCCAATAGACGTCTATCAGTTCAATACAACTGGGAGGATAATCGCGAAGTATGAGTGGAGGAGGATGAGGCTTGGAGATGAGGAGGTAGAGGTTCCGGAGCCGATATTCTCCTACACCGAGAACGGGGTTAGAGTCCCTGTGGGCGGGACATCACCATCTATAGAGGAGACCGAGCTATTCATCCTACAAGCATGTAGGGGTGCGGTCGAGTATGAGCCCCATCCAATCTGGGGCGAGAAGGTTCTGGTGCCGGCGAGGGTTGAGGGGCTGTCGGATGAGAGGCTGAAAGAATTGAAGCCCACAACCTACCTCTCCCTAAACGAGATGAAGAGGCTTCTAAAAGCTCAGATAAGGCTCAGCAAACACTATCTCGACCAACAGTGCCCGGGACTACCGCCGGAGATCTATAATGCGATGGACTTCGATTGAGCTAAGGCTTCTCTAGGCTTAGGATGGTTATGTAGGTGAAGTGGCCCGTTCCCCCAACATTGTGGATTAGGACTTGGCCATTCTTTATCGGAGCCTGCCTGCTCCTCTCAACCTCCTGTCTAAGCTGTCTAACCCCTTCATAGACCATGGCTAGACCGGAGGCTCCTATTGGATGCCCCTTAGCCTTAAGTCCTCCATCGACGTTCACGGGTATCAGTCCTCCTATGTAGGTCTGCTCCTCCCTAGCCAAGAGATGTCCCCTACCCCTCTCGACGAATCCTAGATCCTCGTAGGCCATTATCTCGGCTATCGTGAAGCAGTCGTGGACTAGGGCTAAGTCGAACTCCTTAACAGGATTCATCCTATCAATCCCGGCCATCCTATAGGCTTGGTCAGCGGCTTTGACGGCGGTCTCAAGTGATAGGAAATCTCTCCTCCTAGTCATGTTCCCGGTTCCAGTCGCAACTCCCTGAGCCTTGATCCAGATCGGCGTATCCGTTAGCCTCGAAGCTAGATCCTCGGAGGCCACGACCGCCGCAGCCGCCCCATCGGTTATCGGCGAGCAGTCATAGAGCTTCAGAGGCCAAGCGATATATCTCGAATTCATGACATCCTCTATCGTTATCTTTTTCTGGAATTGAGCCTTTGGATTCAGCGAGCCATAGTAATGGTTTTTGACGGCTATCTTCGCGAGATCCTCCTCCGTGGCCCCATACTCTTGCATGTAGGCGGTTGCGTAGAGGGCGTAGTAGGCTGGGAAGGTTGCGCCGAAGTGCTCGAACTCCCAGAAGAAGCTACCGCCCCTACCCAATAGCTCGACTACTTGAGGAGTTTCAAGCTCATTCATCCGCTCAACCCCAACGGCTAGGGCGAGATCGGTCACCCCCGACGCGACAGCCATGGATGCAACCCTCAGAGCCGC
The DNA here is from genome assembly GCA_964451435.1 of uncultured Nitrososphaeria archaeon. Classification (GTDB taxonomy): domain Archaea; phylum Thermoproteota; class Nitrososphaeria_A; order Caldarchaeales; family Wolframiiraptoraceae; genus AUK039. The sequence goes on from CAYVHW010000028.1 coordinate 3,293, forward strand.
GCTCCCGGTCGCGCATGCAGCCTCAACCCTCATGCTCCCTATCGGGGTGAGGCCAGCGTATTCGCATATTATCGGGGCTGGGAAGAACTCTGAGCTCCATCCGCCGACATTCCCTATCACGACGAATCCTATATCCCTCTTATCGACGCCTGCGTCCTCAAGCGCCTCCTTGATGGCTATCCACGCGAGCTCTGGTAGCTGATGCTCGGTATCTCTCCCAAACTTGCTCATGCCTACTCCTACGATCCCAACCCTCCTCATCCCCAAATCTCGATGAGAGACCAAATTTAAGTTCTAAATCAATGGTTATTAATTCAAGGTTGAGTGGTTGGAGAGGATGATTAAAGCCGTGATCTTCGACCTCGATGGAACCCTCCTCGCCATGAAGCTCAAGGTTAAGGAGGCTAAGGAGAAACTAATCCAGAGATTGAGGGAGATCGGGGTGAACGTCGATGAGATCGATCTCAAGATCCCAACCGAGGAGATAGTCTCAAAGATCATGAGAGAGTATGGATTCTCAAGAGATTATCTGATGAAGCTCGTGGATGAAGCCTATATTCCATACGAGCTCGAGGCCGCCGAGGTCGCGGAGCTTAGGGAGGGGATTAGAGAGGTGTTGAGAGAGCTTAAGGCCATGGGATTCAAGCTGGCCGTCGCATCGAATAGCGCGAGGCGTGGAGTATACCTAGCCTTGGAGAATACCTCGATAAGGGATCTCTTCGACGTGATCGTCACGAGGAGCGATGTCAATCGGATGAAGCCAAATGGGGCGCTCATCGCCGAAGCTGTCAAGAGTCTGAACGTAAAACCCTCTGAGGCCGTTTACATCGGAGACACGGTCCATGACGTCTTGGCGGCGAGGAGGGTCGGCGTCAAGAGCATAGCCGTCTTGGGAGGAGCTCACTCGGCAAATCTAATACTCAACTCGAAGCCGGACATCTTGATCGAGGATGTTAAGGAGATCCCAAAGGTTCTTAGGAAGTTGAGTCGAGAGGGATGTTAGGAAGTTAAGCTTAGAGTTGGTTGGAGCATCGTCGGATATGAGGATATGGCTCACGAAGATCTAGCCAGTAACTCCCATACTTCTCACAAGTTTGAGAAATGCTGAAAGAGAAAAATCATCGATTCCCCATAGCTTGACATCTAAATGGTTTATAGCCTAGATCCATCAAGTATTTGCTGAGGAGATGGATAAGGCGGTTTTAGACACGAGCATCGTGATTAATGGCAGATTCTCGAAGATGCTTGAGAGCGGAGAAATAGCTGAATGCGAGATAATAATTCCAGCCGCCGTGATAGATGAGCTTCAAGCCCAAGCATCGAAGGGGAGGGATGTTGGCTTCAAGGGACTTGAAGAGGTGAAGAGGATAAGGGAGCTGGCCGAATCTAGGGGGTTGGCGGTGAGATTCGTTGGTGAGAGGCCGAGCCTAGAAGACATAAAGCTCGCGAGAAGCGGTAGGATAGACGCCCTCATCAGGGACGTGGCAAAAACTGAGAAGGGAATCCTATACACATCGGATTATGTTCAAGCCTTGGTTGCCGAGGCTGAGGGGATACCGGTGAAGTATGTTGAAGCCTATGTGAGGAGGGAGAGGTTTAGGTTTGAAGACTACCTCACTCCTGAGACAGTTCTACTCGAATTCATCTCAGGCTATTATCCTATGGCGAAGATCATGGATGGAGATGAGGTCAAGCTGGTCAGGGTTGGAGATAAGCCGCTGAGCGAGGAGGAAGTGAATGAGCTCATCGAGGAGATAATCGGCGAATGTAGGTTAAGCGATGAGTGCGGCATAAGGATCTTGAAGCCTGGAGCCATGATCCTACAGTTGAGAGATTATAGGGTAGCCGTCGCCAAACCACCATTCTCGGACAAACTCGAACTCGTAGTCAGGAGATTATCATTTAAGCCTAGAGTTAATGTCAAGCAACTAAACACCTTGATTGAGAGAGTCTCGGATAAATCCGCGGGAGTCCTCCTGATCGGGGCGCCTGAGTCGGGAGTTCTCGAACTCGCCAAGACCCTCGTGAACATGCTACGAGAAAGAGGGAAGATGGTCAGGATAGTCGAATATGGCAGGATGCTTGGAGAGAATGGGAGCTTGACATGCTATGGCCCGCTTGAGGGAGATGTTGAGAAGACTGCGGACTTCTTAATCCACCTCAAGCCCGATTACGTCATCCTCAACGATATGAGCGATTCAAAGGACTTCAAATCATTCGTAAAGCTTAGGCTCGCCGGGATAGGTGTGATAGGGATAATCTACGCGGATGACCCGCTTCAAGTGTTGAAGAGGTTTATGAGCAGGCTCGACCTAGACCTCCTAACGAAAATCTTAAACTTCCTCATCCTATCCACGGATAAAATCCTGAAGATCTATGAATTGGGGATGGTGATCCGAGCTCCAACCGGAAGAGATCCAACCCACGTTAAGCCGCTCGTGGAGGTTAGAGCCCTGCCGAGGGGAGATCTTGAGTATGAGATCTACTCGGATGGTGGAAAGTTGATCGTCGAGGTTGAGAATGTTAAGGAGAGGGTCGAGTATTTGAGGGAGAGAGCGGAGTGCCTAATTAAACAGATTAGATCACTTGACCCGAATGCATCCATAGAGTTTGTCTCACTCGATAAGGTGGCTCTCGCCGTCGATGAGAGCTTGATTCCCAAGCTATATAACCTTAGGAGGAGCTTCATCGAGGAGAATGGGGTTATGCTCGAATTCAGGGCGAGAAGCGGGTAAATGGTTTTTAATTCCCTAGTTATGTTAAGGTCTTGAATGTCCCTAGAGAAAATCGGCAAGAAGATTTCAGACTTCATGAGATCGGAGACCGTGAATAAGGCGATAATCGTCGCGATAATATTGGCGATCCTAGTCCTCGTCAGCGGATCGATCTACTCCATAACCGCGGAAAATGTCTTAGGGCTCATATTCCTCCGAGGAGGTGGGGTAAGAGTCTTCATCTGGACTATCAACGCCCAAACCCACGCCGAGACCATGATAATCTTACTATATTATTTGATGGGGTTTGGGGGGCTCTGGTTATACGTGAACGCGGCGACCAGATCTGGAGACCCTAGAACGACGAAATACATGCTCTTCTTCAGCTTCCTCCTAATACTCCTCGCAGGATTTGGGCTCTACTCCGCCTTCATAGCCAAATTCACCCGACCATGAATCCGCTTAACACGATGTAACACCCGACTTAGCGATCCTAAACCTATAAGCGCCCTTCCTCTCAGGCTTCTCTATCCAAATCCTCCCACACCTCTCCCCAAACCTCCTCACAACCCTCAACACGTAATCAGACCAGTAGGTGAGTATTCTATGGGCTACGGCCCTCGTCTCACCGGTATCCGGTAGGGTGTGAACCTGCCCCACAACCACTATCGCTATATCCCTCCTCATGGCCGCCTCCTTCAAGGCAGCGAGCTGGAATGCAAGCCTTTCATAGATCGGGGTATCCTGCTTTACATCGCCCTTGATCTCAAGCCTATGCCTAAAGGTGAAGTCGTCTAAGACTATGAGCGGAGCTGGTGGGGGATAATCGTAGAGCCTTAGCACAACCTCTTCTTGTTGGAGGAAGCTCTCGATCGACAGGATTAAGAGCCTAGACCGATCAACCCTATTCCATCTAAGGATCTGCTCAAGCCTAAGCGGATGAAGTCTATTTGAGCAGTCGATATATGCCGCTCGGCCCTTTCGAGCCGCTAGGGCGCAGAGCTTCAGGACTAGGCTGGTCTTACCTGACTTCTCCTCTCCATAGATTAAAGCTATAGATCCTGTTGGAAAGCCTCCGCCCAATTCCTCGTCAAGCTCTATAAGACCTGTTGGAAACCTCATCGAGACCTCTTCAAAGATAGGTGATGGGCTCTAGGCTTTAAGGCCATATTCCAAGCGATTCGACCGCCTCGGCGACCCTCTTAACCGCTAGGAGGAGGGCTCCCATCCTCATGCTCGTCTCATATCTCTTCGAGTATTCGAGGGTGTCTTTGAAGGATTTAACCATCCTCTTATCCAGCCTCATCAAGATCTCATCCCTCTCCCACCTAAACTTCTGGATGTTCTGAACCCACTCGAAGTAGCTAACGGTCACCCCTCCAGCGTTCGCCAAGATGTCTGGAACGACCTTCACACCCTTCTCCTGTAATATCTTATCCGCTTCGGGAGTGGTTGGGCCATTCGCTCCCTCCACTATAACCTTAGCCCTAACCCTGTCGGCGTTCCTCCCAGTTATTTGTCCCTCGATCGCGGCAGGTATGAGGAAATCCACGTCGAGTGTGAGCAGCTCCTCATTCGTTATGTTCTCCGCCTTCTCGTAGTTTATCACGCTCCCAGTCCTCCTCTTATGCTCCATCACCTTAAGCGGATTCAATCCATCCCTATTGATTATCCCGCCCTTCGAGTCGCTCACGGCGACTATCTTAGCCCCCCAATCATGTAGGATCTTGGCGGCATTGAACCCGACATTTCCATAGCCTTGGATCGCGACCGAAGCTCCCTTAAATCTCAAGCCATACTCCTTAGCCGCCTCCCTAACGCATACGGAGACCCCGTAAGCCGTGGCCTCCTTCCTACACTCGCTCCCACCGACCGATATGGGCTTACCGGTTACAACCTCTGGAGTAGGCTCACCCTTAAGCTGGCTATAGGTGTCCATTATCCAAGCCATGGTCTGCTCATCGGTGTAAACGTCGGGCGCAGGTATGTCTATATGCGGGCCTATAACATCGAATAATCCTGCCGTATATCTCCTCGTAAGCCTCTCAAGCTCAGATCTAGACATCTTCTTCGGATCGCATTTGACTCCGCCCTTAGCTCCCCCAAACGGTATATCGACCACCGCCGACTTCCAAGTCATTAGAATGGCCAAGGCCGTGACCTCATCGAGATTGACGTTTGGATGATATCTTATCCCACCCTTAAACGGCCCCCTTGCGTTATTGTGCTGAACCCTATACCCGGTGAAGACCTTGATCGACCCATCATCCATCCTAACCGGGATCGAGAGGATCACCGTCCTCTTAGGAGCCCTCAAAAACTCCCTTATACTATCATCTATCCCCAGGATCTCAGCGGCCTCATCGAGCTGCCTCAAGACATCCTCTAAAAACTGACGACCAGAGATGTTCATAAGAATCTGGAATAGTATTTCATGATTAAGAATTTTAGTTTTTCCACGAATATGAAAATTGGGTAGCCGTTTCCAGAATTGGAAAGATTCGGAAAAAATTTTATAATGGCTCTCCGAGCTTCTTGTATGGAGATCTTAGAGGTAGGGGGCTCAAAGTATCTAAAAATATCTTGGAAGAGGCTTGAAGAGCTCGTTGAAGCCTTGGCCGAGAAGATCCTCGCCTCATCCTACACCCCAGACATCCTAGTTGGAATCCTTAGAGGCGGGGCCACGGTTGCCCACCTCCTCTCAGATGTCCTGGGCCTCTACACGATCTATCCGGTTGGATGCAGCAGCTATATCGATGTGGGTAGGAAGGGTGAGTTGAAGATCTATAGCCCCCTAGCCCTTAAGGATCTATCGGGTAAGAAGGTTTTGGTGGTAGATGATGTGGCGGATGACGGCGGAACTCTTAAGGGAATCGTTGAGTTAGAGGTGCTTCCAAGAAATCCCCTAGAGGTCAGGACCGCAACACTCCATATGAAGCCTTGGTGTAGGTTTAAGCCAGACTATTATGTCGAGGTCACTGACGCCTGGATAATCTATCCATGGGAGAGGTATGAGGTGGCGAGACAGGTCGCGAAGAAGTTTATAGAGAATCTTGGATGGGAAAAGGGGTTAGCCGAACTCGCGGATATTTTGGGGAAAGAGGTTAAGGAGGCTGAAAAACTCATAGCCCTACAGAGAGAGTAGTTTATCGAGATGTTTTAATCCTCCATCCTTCACCTTGATTCTTGGATTGAGGGTCTATTCAGAGGCATATGGATGTGCGGCGAATATGGCGGACTCGGAGATAGCATTGGGAATCCTCAAGCAAGCCGGATACACCCTCACCCAGAGGCCGGAGGACGCCGACATCATAATAATCTTCACATGCGTCGTCAAGAAGCCGACGAGCGATAGAATGCTCTATAGGATAAACTCGTTGAAGCGTTTTGGTAAGAAGCTCGTGGTCGCGGGCTGCATGGTTTCGGGAGAGCCTGAGAAGATAAAGAGAGCTGCTCCTAGAGCGATATTGATCCACCCTAAGGCCATCACTAGAATAGTCGAGGCAATAGAGTCTGGGAGGAGTATAGTGTCGGAGGATGCGGTCGTCAAGCTCGGTTATCCGAGGGTTAGGAGGAATCCGATAATAGCGATAATCCCCGTCTCTGAGGGATGTTGGTGGAGGAGGTGTAGCTTCTGCATAGTCGCGAGAACTAGGGGGAGCTATATGAGCTATCCGCTGAGCATGATCCTCGAAGAGGTTAAAGACTCTATTCATGAAGGCGTCAGAGAGGTCTGGCTCACGAGCCAAGATATGGGAAGCTATGGGATAGAGTCTGGTAGAAGCCTCCTGCCAAAGCTCATCGAATCCGTCTCGAACATAGATGGCCTATTCTTGGTGAGGGTTGGGATGATGAATCCGATTTATCTCAAGCCTATACTGGAGGACCTCGCAAGGGCTTACCTGAGGCCCAAGATCTTCAAGTTCCTCCACCTCCCAGTCCAATCTGGATCGAATAAGGTTTTGAGGGATATGGGTAGGGGTTATACGGTTGAGGTCTTCAAGGAGATAGTTGCGTTCATGAGATCTAAGATTAGAGACCTAACCCTCTCAACAGATATAATCGTGGGATATCCGACCGAGGATGAGGAAGACTTTGAGGAGACGGTCAAGCTGGTGGAGGAGGTTAGGCCAGATATGATAAACCTCTCAAGATTCTTCCCAAGACCCGGAACTCCAGCCGAGAGGCTAAAGCCCCTTGATCCGAGATTGGTGAAGAAGAGGAGTAGGTTGATGAGCGAAGTCGCCAGAGAGGTCGCATTGAGATCTGGAGAGAGGTGGATTGGATGGAGGGGTATAGCGTTGGTGGATGAGGTCGGGGAGAGGGGTGAGGCCGTCGCGAGAAATCTGAGCTATAAGCCGATCGTCTTGAGGGAAGATGGAAAGAGGCTGTTTGGAAGATTCGTGGAGGTGGAGGTTGAGTCGGCTAGACCATATTGTCTGATGGGGAGGGTTAAGCGGATCTTGAAGATTGATGAAGTCTCATCCATGATCCTCGAACAAATCTCCTCATAAAACCTAATAACCCCGCCACAAACCATCCCCATGGATGCGCATAAAGCCACGATACGACGCGGTGGTGATCCATTATGGCGAGGTGACCTTGAAGCGTGGTAGAAGGGGATACTTTGAGAGATTGTTGTTGAGGAATCTGAAGAGGATGACCAGCGTCGACGTTAAGAGGCTTCAAGGAAGGTTCGTGATAGATTTGAGAGAGGACATGGATCTCGACCAACTATTAGAGAGTATTGGGAGAGTATTTGGAGTGGTTTGGTATGCTCCCGCGATCAAGGCCAAGGATCTCCACGAGCTTGAGGAGAGGCTCGTGGAGCTGTTGGAGGAATTGAATCCGAGGAGCTTCAAGCTAGATACTAGGAGGAGTGATAAGAGCTTCCCAATGACTTCGATGGAGTTCTCCAAGATTCTGGGAGAAAGGATCTCATCGAGACTTGGATTGAAGGTCGATCTAAAGAACCCGGAGAAGACGATAATAGTCGAGATAACCGAGGACGGGATCTACGCATCCCATGAAAAGCTTCAGGGGCCGGGCGGGCTACCGATAGGAGCGTCTGGAAGGGTCTTGGCCCTAATCTCGGGTGGGATAGACTCACCCGTCGCGGCGTGGTTTATGATGAGGAGGGGATGCGTCGTCGACTCATTGCATATCTATAATCTTCCATCGATCGAGGAGGTCATGGAGTCGAAGATACCGAAGATAATTGAAAAGCTCGTCCAATACTGTTTTAGGATGAAGCTTTATCTCCTGCCATTCAGGATCTTTTGGGAGAGAGTCGAAGAGATTCCCGAAAAGTTCAGGTTGATCGCATATAGGGCCTACATGTTCAAGCTCGCCGACATAATCTCCGAAAGATATCATTATCTCGGAATCGTGAGCGGCGATAATCTAGGCCAAGTCGCGTCCCAAACCCTCCAAAACATCCTCGCCATCTCAACCTTCACAAAGAGACCGGTTTATAGACCATTGATAGGATTCGACAAGCAGGAGACGACGGAACTCGCTAAGAAGATAGGAACCTACGATCTCTCGGTAATCGATTATCCTGAGCCTTGTGAGATCTTGGGGAAATATCATCCTAAGACGAATGTGAAGGTTGAGGAGGTTCAGAGGATCTGGATCGACTATAACCTAGAAGATGTTGTCGAGGAGACCCTCAAGGAGCTTGAAGTCTATGAGTTTAGGGCTGGAGCTGAAAAACCTGTAAGGCGCGAGCCCCATTAGCTATCCCAATCTACCCTATTGTCAAGCCCTCAATCGATGATCTCTCAACCAATATGTTTCTCGACCTCACCTCCCATCGCTCGCTCCTAGTCGTTAAGACGAATTCGCCCTTGATCTTCACCTCATCGACATTCCTAGCGCCTATGTATCCGAAACCGCTCTTCAATCCACCGATTATGTTCTTCAAGATCTTCCTGACAGATCCCTTATACGGTATTAGGCTTGAGACCCCCTCGGGGACGAGCTTCGAATATCTATCAAGCCTGTAAATAACCTCCTTAGACCCCATCCCCCTATACCTCTTAAACTTGAATCCATCTTTCTCGATCAATTCGCCCGGGGCTTCATCGGTTCCAGCGAGCATGCTTCCAAGCATGACGCAGTCCGCTCCAGCGGCTATCGCCTTAACAATATCTCCGATCCTCTTCACCCCGCCATCTGCTATCACGGGAACCCCATAGTTTGAAGCCACGTCTGAAACCCATGCGATCGCTGAGAGCTGTGGTACGCCGACCCCGCTCACCTCCCTAGTTATGCATATCGATCCAGATCCCATCCCAACTCTAAATCCATCGGCTCCAGCGGAGATAAGGTCCTCAGCCGCCTCGGCAGTCACTATATTTCCAGCCACAATATCAACGTCTCCGATCCCCTTGTAGATTCTCAAGCTCTCCAAGACGTTTCTACTATGGCCGTGGGCCGCGTCTATGACGATCAAATCAGCTCCCGCATCGATCAACGCCTCAACCCTCTTCTCATCGAATACTCCGACGGCCGCTCCAACGATTAAACCCCTCTCCTTAACCGCTTTAACCTCCTCAACCTGCCTCTCAATACTCATATTTCTATGAATTACGCCTATCCCTCCTAGCTCGGCCAAGGCTATCGCCATTTCCGACTCGGTGACCGTATCCATCGGAGAACTCACGATGGGAATTCCAATTCTAACATTTCTCGATACCTTTGTGGAGAGATCTACATCCTCCCTCGGGACTATGTCTGAGAACCTCGGCTTCAAAAGGACATCATCGTAGCCTAGTGCGGGGGCCGCTGACCGCAATTTTCTTGAGAAGAACCCCATTATATTGTTAAGAAGACAGCCTCCTTTTATCCATTAGGCTTGGTGGTCAGTTCGGGTAT
>CAYVHW010000029.1:0-12790 GCA_964451435.1 uncultured Nitrososphaeria archaeon
GTGAACGAGGAATCCCTAGTAACCGCGCGTTAAAACCGCGCGGTGAATACGTCCCCGCTCCTTGCACACACTGCCCGTCGCTCCACCCGAGCTGGGCTTGGGTGAGGCCCAGTCATGTTGGCTGGGTCGAACCTGGGCCCGGCAAGGGGGGAGAAGTCGTAACAAGGTGGCCGCACGGGAACGTGCGGCCGGATCACCTCCTACCGCCAATTCCTGGTCGAGTAGGCTTCGAGGCGCGTTTGGGGCCCGCGTATCGACATCATCATTTTATGAGAGGTTTTGGATGAGGTATTAGGGTGTTTTCGATGGGTGAGCTTGAGCTCTTTGAGAGGCTCGTCAAAGCCCTTAGAGATGGGCTTGCCGTGGCCTTATGCACGATAATTGAGAAAGCCGGGTTCACCCCCAGAGGTATCGGCTCTAAAATGCTCGTCTTGGAGGATGGGAGATGTTATGGAAGCGTCGGCGGCGGAAGGCTTGAACAGATCGTCGTGGAGGAGGCGTTGAAGGCCATAAAGGAAGATAGGTCTAGGATTGTTAAGCTCTCGCTCAAGGGAGAGAATGACCTCAGGGAGGGATACTTGAAGACGGGGATGATGTGCGGTGGAGATATCAGCGTCTTCATAGACGTTATCAGCATGCCTCGACTGATCATAGTTGGAGCCGGTAAGGTGGGCCGTGCGGTCGCGAGATTAGCTGATCTACTAGGATTCAAGGTAAAGGTGGTAGACGTATCTCCTGAGACCGCGAATAGGGAGCGATTCCCGATGGCCGAGGAGATAGCGGTCGATCGAGATCTCTCCAAAGCTTTGAATAAGATTAGGCTAAGCTCAAGAGATTGCGTGTTGATCTTGACCGGAGACCCGGAGCAAGATTATGAGGCGTTGAGGGCGCTTTGTAGAAGGGAGTTTAGGTATCTTGGATTGCTTGGAAGTCCGGCTAAGAGAGATCACCTGCTCGAGAGGTTGGAGAGGGAGGAGGGAGTGAGGCTTGGGGATAAGCCATATTTTCATTCACCAGTTGGGTTGAAGATAAATGCCGTGACGCCTGAGGAGATAGCGGTCAGCATAATGGCCGAGATAATCAAGGAGCTAAGATCTCACGAGTCTAAGTAGATCTCATCTCTAAACCTTGAGAGTATTGCTTCGAGAACTCCTCCCGCTACCGCCCTCGCCCTATCGGATATCGTGTAAACATATTCCCTCTTCCCCCTAGGATCTATCTCACCGATCTTCTGACCCTTCCTAACCCTCATCCCATCCATGAGCAATCCTCTAACGACTCCGCTCAATTTCGCAGCCACATTCAAGCCATCGACCATGCATACGGTCTCGCCTCCTCGGACAAACTCGCCGATGTCCTTGACGATCTTGAGCACCCCATCCGACGGCGAATAAAGTATCCTCTCGAAGGTGTATCCCATTATCGGCTCGGGTTCGCCTGTATCCTTCTCGGCGCATCCACTCTCGATAATCCTTCCTAGGTTGTGGCCTCTCAGGGTCTCTATGACGACGTGGACATTTCCTCCAGCCCTGAATCCCGGTCCCAAGCCTATAACGAGCGGAGCTTCGTCGATCTTAGTCCCGAGATTTCTCTTAGCCATTATCGCGTCCACGACGACCATGGGTTTAAGCCTCCTCAACGAACTCCATTCAGGGTCTATCAGCACGGGTATCGCTTCCCTAGATTCTAGGATCTCGATCGCCTCATCGACGTCCCTAGCCCTCTTGGCCTTAACCCCCTCGACCTCAAACTCTCCGAAGAATATCGCTGAAGCATAAGATACCATCCTTCTCTCGACGGTCGGCCTCTCCCTCTCCAAGATACAGACCTTAAACCCGGATCTAAACAGTTTATGGGCTACGCCGCTTCCCAGCTCTCCGCCGCCCTTAACCACGACTAGGATCTCGCTGAGCTTGATCACGTCCGCCTCCTCCTAAGGTTCATGAATTTTACGTAAGGCTTGAACTTCCTCGTCCCACCGCCCTCCTTGATCACCCTCATAACCCCTCTTGGATCGATCACCTCCATGCCGCCCACTATTGTGGCCCCTCTCTCAAATAGTGGGTCTGGGATGAAACTCGCGCTCGGCCCAACCACCCCAACCTCCCTAGCATTCTTCGCGAGCTCCAATAGATGTTCTAAGGATTTATTCACTATCGCTGAGCCTGTTAGGATCGCTACATCGACCTCTGGGAGTATGTATTCGGCGGCCGTATCCGGCAGCGTTTCAGGCCTCCTCATACCTCTCTCGAAGATGTATAGCTTCTTACAGATCTTTCTCAATCTTGGTATGAATGGGTCGAAGTATCCAACCATCCCGACCACATCATCTTTTCTAACATCGAGTTCGTCGATGAAGTCTCCAAAGGAGATGGCATACTCGCCTCTATGTTTTTCGAGGATCGGCTGAGATAAGGCGTTTAGGGTTGCGACCCCGACCGCGCTCTCGCCTAGATCCCAAGACCTCGCTAGCATCATAAGCTCCTCGGCCGAGCTTCCAGCGAGCTCGCCAGCCCTCTCCAAGACCTCACAGCAATCTACACTCATCTCTCCTAGGAGGGTTGCGGCGACCCCTAGATGACCTGTATCCAATAGGACTCCTGTATATCCTAAGCCTATACAGACTTCCTCGACCCGTATTTTATCCAGCCCCGATACCTCATCTCTGATGGTCTTGATTATCTCATCTATCAGGTTTGCATGCATCGAATATAATCTAACCTCGGCTCGTAAAAAGTTCTCTTGGGAAAACCCTTAAAATGGCTCATCGATGATCGATCTGGATTGCAGATCTACTCAGGGGTAGTCTTGGCCGCCGGCGAGTCGAGGAGGATGCCTATCTGTAAACAGCTATTGAAGATTCACGGTAAGACGATGATCGAGATTGTGGTGGAGAAGGCGGTTGAATCTAGGCTGGATGAGGTCATAGTGGTTTTAGGCCACAAGTTTGATGCTATCCGAGAATATGTTGAGAAATACTCGAATCTATCCAAGCCCGTCAAGATCGTATATAATCCCGATTTTATGAAGGGTTTGAGCACATCTCTTAAAGCTGGGCTGAGGGCGATTAGCAGAGAATCGGGGGCGGTAGTATTCATTTTAGCGGATCAGCCTATGGTAAAGGTTGAAACGATAAATCGATTGATAGAGGTTCACTCAAGCATGAATTGCCTAATCGTGGCCCCAGTTTATCGCGGAAGGCGTGGGAACCCCGTGCTCGTCGATAGAAGGCTATTCGAGGAGATATTTGAGCTTGAGGGAGATATTGGGGCCAGACCCCTCATAAAGAGATATGTTGATGAAGTGGTCTATATGGCGACCAACGACCCGGGGGTTGTAATGGACATAGACACCATGGAAGACTACTTAGCTCTAATCGCAGGCGATTTGGAGAAGGAATGCGGTAAAGGTTAAAGCCTTGATAGGGTAACGTGCATGAGAATGAGTAGAAGAATTCCAGTCAAGCATATTCCGATCCACCTAGCCTTGAAGATCATCAGGGAAGCTTCAGCGAGGATCTCATCGACCACAATTCTACCATTAAATGAGGCAGTCTACAGGGTTTTAGCTGAAGATGTATTCTGTGAGGCTGATTCGCCGAATAGACCGATCTCGCACTATGATGGGTACGCGGTTAGATCGGCTGACACGATCGATGCTTCGTCGGGAAATCCATTGAGCCTCAAACTCGTTGAGAAGGAAGAAAATCGTCTAGGGATTGGGGAGGCTGCCTACGTTAGAACCGGTTTTCCATTACCTGAGGGCGCGGACGCGGTTATCCCGGTTGAAGCCGTTAAGAGAGAAGGAAGGCAGATCCACATCTATGCTCCCGCTAGGAGGGGGCAACACGTCATAGAGGTTGGAGCCGAGGCGCGCAGGGGAGAGAAGCTCTTTAGGAGAGGACATATGCTCAAGCCTCAGGACATAATCTTACTCTCGAAGTTGGGTAGGTTGAAGGTCAGGGTCTTTGAGAAGCCTAGGATTTCGCTCATCTCGATCGGCGACGAGCTGGCGAAAAACATAGAAGATGTGGGTGACGGGAGAATTCTAGAGACTCATGGACTATTGGTCTCATCGCTGATTAAGGTGTATGGAGGAGAGTTGATCAACTATGACATAGCATCAGACGACGTGGACGACATTCGAGAAAAGATCTCAACAATCTCAAAGAACTCCGACATAATCGTGACCGTCGGCGGATCAAGTGTAGGAGTTAAAGACTTGGTTCCTGAAGCCGTCAAGGGACTTCCGAAAGCCAGTTTCCTCTTCAGGGGGATTAGGACCCAGCCTGGAAAGATGACTGGTTTAGCGATACTAGGGAATAGGGTTCTAGTGATGTTGCCTGGAAACATACAGTCGACCTTTGCTGGCTCATACTTCATCCTCCAGCCCCTGATAAGGTTCGCGCAGAACCTCCCAGCATTCATTAAAGGTCATCGAGTTGAGGCGATCCTGTCTAGAGATGTGAAGTTTCACCCATTTGAGGGTTTTATGAAGATGCGTTTCTTCAAGCTTGAGAGACATGGATCTGAGATTTATGCTAAGCCGCTCTCGGCGATCTCATGGTTGTCGAGGAGCTTGGTCGATGCGTCAGGGTTCGCCATTATACCCTCCGGAGTTGCGTCATTAAAGAGTGGAACCCGCATAATGGTCAGAGACTTTCCGGGGATCTTCAACTCGGTCTATACATAATCAACTAGATGGGTGAGATCTCGGTACCTATGTCGAGTGGATGGGCATAGTATGGGGCGCTCGTGACTATCAAGTCTACACCCGTTCTCGCATAATCCTCGATGTTATGCTCATCTATCCCGCCGGCGGCCGCCACCACAAGCTCACTTCTAATGTCCTTTAATTTCGTCACGGCCTCCGATAACTCCTTCGGCGGGAGCTTATCGAATTGGATTAAGTCTACTCCAGCCTTCGTCAAGGCTATGGCCTGCTCGAGGTCTTCTACCTCCACCCCTATCTTCCTAAATGGATACCTCCTCTTCAACTCTGGGATTATCTTCACAAGCTTCTCAAATCCACCTAGGCAGCGTATATGGTTTCTGAAGATTAGGATCGAGTCGCTTAGCCCAGATCTATGTGGAACTATTCCGCCTGCTCTAACGGCTTTGAGAGCCAATATCCTTAATCCGGGATAAGCCTTCCTCGTGGAGACCAAGACCACCCTCGGATTCACTCCACGAGCTTTCTCAACGAGCATCTTAGACTTCGTGGCCATTCCGCTGAAGATCGCGATCACCTGTTGAGCAAGCCTCCAAGCGGCGTGAAGAGCTCTAAGATCCCCCTTCACCCTGAGGATTATTGAACCCTCTCTAACATGCTCACCAGTCGATCTGGATTCGATCCCCCTTGCTCCAAGAATTCTATAGATCTCCGCGGCTTCTTCGGTGCACGCGACTATCCCGGGTTCTCTCGCAAAGATCGTTGCTTCCCCCATGCCTTTGAGGTTTAAGGCGGTGGTGGTTAGATCCTCTACGCCGAGATCCTCAGATATCCAATACTCCAACATGTGTCTTGGGTAGAACACGTTGGATAGCTTTAACGCCCCATATTTATGCTTGAATAGCTTCAACATCATTCAACGATCATAGATCCATCCCAAAAGATGTAGACCATGATGTCCTCTAAGACCATCTTGTCTCCAAGCTTTTCACCGATCCTATCTGCGACCTCCTTGAGAAGCTCGACGTAGTTGAAGTTGAGCTTTATCCCATGCTCATCCGCCACCCGATAGATCCTTGAAGGTAGCTCGGATAATTTGACGCCTCTAGGTATCTTGAGCTCGACCGCCATATCCATTAACTTGAGAGCTTCGATCGTCTCCCTAGCCTTCCGGATATTCGTCAAGGCCCTCTTCTCGAGGATGTATATGTTCTCCTCGCTCGTCTTGAAGAGCTTCGCTATCTCCCTGTATGATAATCCCTTCCTCCTAAGCTGGAGGACCTTCAGCTGCTTCTCCGTTAAGAGCCCCCAACGTCTCATGGAAAGAAGGTTGCTCGCCGAGATTAAGCGGTTTCGCTTAGAATGGGGTAAAAACTAAATACTTATACTTCATAGCTCGGACATGCGCCGTAGAAGGCTTCTATGGCTCTCTACGATCATCATGCTCTTAGCCGTCTTCAACATCTTAACCTCATACTGGCTTCCGAGGATGGGGGCTGAGGAGAATGTGGTCATGGCCGTCGAGTTCAACGATCATTCAGCGGCATTCTGGGTGGCGTTGGATAAGGGGTTCTTTAAGCAGGAGGGAATTAACATCACATTTCTAAAGACCTTTAGAACAGGATTAGAGCTCGCGGCCGCCCTAGCTAGGGGGGACATTCAGGTTGGATGGGCATGTCTAGGCCCGACTATAATGGCTTACTCCCGCGGGGTTCCGATAAAGATAGTCGCTGGAACGCATCTCCATGGATATGCCATCCTATCAAGGTCTGAGATAAGGGAAGTCTCCCAGCTTAACAGTAAAGTTGTTGGATGCCCCGGGAAGGGAAGTCCATGCTATCTACTCTTGGAGATGGTGACCGAGAGATATAATCTCAGCGATGTTCGAGTGAAGAAGATGCCACCTCATATGATTTTAAATGCCTTACTGACCAATCAGGTAGATGCCGCCGCCATACCTGAGCATTATGCCACCCTAGCTGAATCGAAGGGGTTTAAGGTTCTGGTCAGGAGCCAAGATATTTGGCCGAGTATGCCGGGAAGCGTATTATTCGTCAGAGAGGATCTCTTAGAGAGGGATCCGGAACTGGTCTTAAAGCTCGTTAGGGTTACCAAGAGGGCGACGGAATACATCAATTCACATTTCAATGAGTCGGCTGAGATCGTCTCACGTCATCTCGGAATAACATTTGATCAAGCTTATAGATCCATGCTCAACCTAAACTACTCGACTCAGATAGACTTGGATCAAGTTCGGAGGTATGTGGATTTAATGGTGCGGTATGGGGCTTTACATAGGCAGATCGATCCAAGAGATTTGGTCGATCTCAGGTTTTTAGAGGAGGTTGAATGAGATGAAGATGCAGAGTAGGATCATTAAGCTCATTCTATTCCTCTGCTCGCTAGCCTTGGGCTGGGAGATTTTGGCAAGGTTGGAGATAATTCCAAGCTACCTCTTCCCACCATTCTCAGCGGTTCTCATGGAGTTTGCTGAGGCCATCCACAGAGATCAGCTAGCGACCAATTATGTGATAACTTTGTCCAGGGTCTTGGCGGGGTTTGGGGCTGGAGCGGCTCTAGGCTTATTCATCGGATCCATAAGCATCTTGACCTCAAGATTGAGGGAGCTCCTGTATCCGGTAGTGTCATTCCTATCCGTGATCCCCGCCGTTGCGCTGGTTCCATTACTGATGATCTGGGTCGGCATGAATGAGGCTCTTCCATTCCTTACGGTTATGTTCTGCTCATCGATCCCAATCTTCTATAACGTTGTGAGCGGGGCGAGGCAGATCGATAAGGAGATTCTAGAGGTTGCTAGGACTCTCGGAGCTGATCGGAAGAGGGTTCTCAAGGATATATTATTACCCCAGCTTGCCCCATCGATTCTATCCGCCTTAAAGCTGGAGGCTGGGATGGCTTGGAGGACGTGCTTCGTCGCCGAGATGCTTGCGATGGGATCGGGGCTCGGATACATGATCATAGACGCTGAGAGTACTCTAAACGTCTCCCTCATCATGGCCCTAATCCTCATACTATCACTATCATGCTATGCATTCCAGACCATGTTTGAGGTGATCGAGCTGAGGATATTGAGGAGGTGGGGAGCTAGATAATGCCCCACCTAGCTTTGAGGAATGTCACGAACTTTATCCTCAAGAACCTAAACATGGACGTCCTAGATCGGGAGACAGTGGCGGTGCTGGGTAGAAGCGGGGCGGGCAAGACCACCCTCCTCAAAGCCATCGCCGGACTGGTCAAATACTCTGGATCGATCATGGTGGACGGGGAGCCTATAGACGATCTCCCACCCGAGAGGAGGAATCTTGGATATGTTCCACAAAATTTAGCGCTATTCCCCCATATGAGGGTTGAGGATAATATCGCTTATGGGCTTAAGATTAGAGGATTATCCGAGAGATCCATCAAAGAGAGGGTAAGATATGTTATGGATCTCCTCGACATACATCACCTAAAAGATAGGTATCCGTTAACCTTGAGTGGAGGAGAGAGGCAGAGGGTTGCGATAGCGAGGGCGCTGGTGATAGATCCGAGGCTACTTCTCCTCGATGAACCACTCTCAAACCTGAATGTAGGATTGAGGCTTCAGATAAGCGCTGAGCTGAGGAAGATCAGGAAAGAGCTTGGGGTCACGATGATCTACGTAACTCACGATGTCGATGAGGCCAGAGGACTCGGTGATAGGATTGCGGTCATGGATGATGGCAGGATAATAGCCGTTGGAACCTATGAAGAGCTCTTGGCGGGGAAGATGAATATCCTCTCAGACATCATCTACCCACATAATGTTTTGAGATGCTCTCTAATCGAGGAGATCCCAGAAGGGCTAGTTAAGGTTAGATGCGGGGACTTAACATTGATAGCGGCATCGGAGGGTAGGCATGAGTTCAGCAAGGTTGTAATCCCATCGAATAGAGTTTACCTAAGCTTTGAGAGGCCGAGGATTAGGGTGAACGCCTTCAGGGCGAGGGTAGTGGATGTTAGGTTGGATAGAAACCTCTATGAGATAACCCTATCGGTTGATGGTGTCTTGCTGAAGTCCACGGCATCGATCGAGAGGTTTAATCCGTCAGAGCTTAGGATCGGCGGATCAGTCTATGTGCAGATACCGATTAGATACATCACGGTCTTATAGCCTTCCACCATTGGCTAGATCTTCACGTGAAGTCTTGTGACTTCCTCGTTTTCCGCCACTATCCGCCCCTTGCTGACCACGTATCTGGGCTCGGCTTGATACCATATCGCCTCATAGACGCTCTCAGTGTTTAAGACCACTAGGTTTGCTGGGGCGCCGACCTCAACCCTATGATTCTTTACACCCATGGCTTTTCCAGCTCTCCACGTCACCATATCGTATAGGATCTCCATATCCCTTAAGCTCGTCATCCAGAGTAGATGCGAGCAGAGGAAAGCCACCTCAAGCATCTTATTCCTGCCATAGGGATAGTATGCATCAGCTATATCATCCTGTCCAAAGGCCACGTTCACACCATGATTCAAGAGCTCCCTAACCCTTGCGTGAAGCGGGCCTGTATGCGGATCTGAGACTATGCTCATCCCAGCGGCCTTCAAGAGATGTGCGAGCTTCCTGAAGTATGGCTCTGGATAGAGCTCCATGGCCCTGGCATGACACGCCGTCACCCTGCCAACCCAATTCTCTCTAATAGTCTTGAGGGCCAGATACTCGGTTGTCCGCAATCCTGGATCTCCAGCGTCATCTGTGAGCATGGCCACATCCCTATCATACTCCTTCGCGATCTCAAACATCTTGTCTATATGGGCTTTGGAGTCATCCTCGGTGTATTCTATCCATGGGATTCCGCCTACAACATCAGCGCCTAGCTCGACCGCCCTTCTAACAAGCTCCTCGGACCCGGGATCTCTTAGCACGCCATCTTGCGGGAATGCGACGACTTGGATCGTCATAAACTCCTTAACCTCATCCCTAAGCTTGAGCAGAGCCTTTATCCCCTCAAGCCTCGCCTTGGTATCGGTGTCGACGAAGGCCCTGATATGGGTGCATCCATGCTTCAACGCCTCGAGGGCGGCTTTCTTAGCATTCTCATAGATCCAATCCGCCTGATACCTTTCCTTTATCCTTGAGGCGAGTTCGATCGCCGTCATAGCTCCTCCCATGCCCTTCTCATGATATTGTCTGAGCGACTCCTCGCCTATCTGCTTAAACGTATAGACTTTGCACATGTGTAGATGCGGGTTGATGAAGGACTCCGTTACAAGCTTTCCCTTAGCATCTATCTCATTCTCCCCTTTCCCGGCTACAGCTCCTATCTCGGCTATCCGACCATCCTTAATCGCGATGTCGTGGATGCCCTCTAAGCCCCTAAGCCTAGCATTCCTTATGATGAGATCGTAGGCTTCCATGCCAATTATCTATTTCAGGGAACTATAAAAAATAATATGATTGTTGAGGCTTCACCTTTCCTCTTCTATCGGCTTAAACTTGAATCCGTAGCAGTCCTTGCCTCCAACCTTCCTCAAGAATCCCCAGACAGGCTTGAGCTTCATCCCGATCCTCGGATTATCGGTCATTATCTGCCCCAATGCTCTAACGCCCTCCCCGAAGTCCACTATCCCGAGCGTGAGTGGGGGCATCTCGATCCCCTCGGGCAGGATGTAGAGCTTCGTGTAGGTTATCAGGGTGCATGTGTCGCCGGCTTTGACCTCCTCGAACTCCATTCCCCTACAGTATGGGCATCTATCATGCTTTGGATAGAATTTCCTCCCACAGCTCTTACATCTATATACCATGAAGTCCTTCTCAACGACCTCTTCCCTACTCATTTCCACATCGCCTCCAAGATGTGAACCACCGTATTATTACCAAATCCTCCGAAGTTGCATGCTAAAGCTCTTTTGGCATCCTTCTTTATCTGCCTCTCCCCAGCCTCTCCCCTAAGCTGCCAGACTAGCTCGACTATCTGAGCGACTCCAGTTGCTCCGACTGGATGGCCTCTCGCCTTAAGCCCTCCAGAGGGGTTTATCGGCAAATCTCCATCTATCTCCGTGACCCCTTTCTCGACCGCTAGATGCGCGGTCCCCTTCTCGAATAATCCTACATCCTCACTCTCAACAAGCTCAAGTATCTCGAATGCGTCGTGGACCTCGGCGACATCTATATCCTTGGGGGTTATTCCAGCCATCTTGTAAGCCTTCTCGGCGGCGATCCTACAAGACTTCAAGACCGCTGGATCCTCCCTCTCATGGACGCATTGGACATCGGTTGCCTGGCCCACACCTATTATCTTGACAGGCTTATCGCGATACTCCTCGGCTTTATCGGCTGGACATAGGATTACCGCCGCAGCTCCATCGCTTATTGGGCATGTATAGTAGAGTCTTAGGGGATCGGATATCATGACGGACTGCATAGCCCCCTCAACTGTTATCTCTCTATGGATGTGCGCATACGGGTTCTTCATCCCATTCTTATGATTCTTGACGGCGACCATCGCGATATGCCTCTCCGTAACCCCATATCTCTGCATATAGATCCTCATTAACATCGCGGCTAAGGCCGGTAAGGTTATCCCATGGATATATTCAGCCGTTGGATGGGTCATGGTCGCGATATAATCTGTTAGAACATCGGTGTCCGCCGTGGTCATCTTCTCACCTCCCACAACCAAAACCAAATCATAAACCCCGGAGGCCACCGCTAGGAATCCATTCTTAACCGCCGACCCTCCAGACGCCGGCCCATTCTCTACCTTGTCTGCAGCGGCTGGGAAGATCGAGATCCTATCTACTAGCGAGCTAGCTATGGCTGTTTGATGATTTATTGCCGCTGATAGCATGTTTCCAACGTAGACTGCGTCTATCTCCTTGTTCTCGACGTTCGCGTCCTTCATAGCCTTCAGCGACGCCTCGGCCAATAAGTCCATCAAATCCTTCCCCTCAAGCCTCCCAAACTTCGTCATCCCAACACCTATTATTGCAACATCTCTCATAGAAGATCACGTTCTATTCCTGATGACTTGTCATTATTATGTTTATCCTCTGATCCTTAACCTTAACATAAAAGCCGTTGGCGAGGGGCGTCTGTAAGAAAACTTAAATACGCGATGAGGGTCTGGATACTTACCGGGTGAGTTTTATGGCCGAAGGAATAGATTTATCGAAAGGTGCTGTTGGAGCGGAGTACGATTGGAGTAAGGTGATGAAGCCTTATCCTGGTAGGAAGGTGATCTTGCCGAACGGCGAAGAGATGATAATCGAGCAAGCGTCCAAGGATCAGATAAATGAGATCGTCGACGCTTTATTGATTAACGTCACCCATCATAAGGATCTCTTCGACCTCGTGACATCGGAGATCATCACCGAGCTCTATTGGTGGAGGGAGAATAGGCCTATCGCTGGCCTCCATCCTGACAGCCATTTCATCTTGGTCGGGAGAGTGAAGGGAGAGATCGTTGGAGTAACTAATGGAGGTTTGATAGATCCCAAGACTGGGATGAGCCTCCACACGGTTGTGAGAAGGGATAGGAGAGGGCTTCAGATAGGAGCATATCTCTGGCCAGCGAAGCTTGAGATGTGGTTCGACGTATTAGGATGTGAGAAGGTCTACGCCCCACCGGAGAGCGCCATAGGAATGAGGAAGCTGTTCAGACCTTGGGGATTCCAGCTACAGCCATTCCCAGAGAAGAAGCATCCAGGATTCTATACGCCGATAGCATTATTGACAAAAGAAGAATGGGAGAGGTTGAAGCCCGCGAAGCTCGTCGGAGAACTCCTGAAGAAGTAGAAACTCTTTCCTTACTTTCCCTCATTCACTTTTTTAGAGACTCCACAGCCCTCTTTATCTCCTCTATCGCAGCCTCATCCTCGATCGTCGAGTAATCTCCAAGCTCTTCGCCTCGGATGATCGCCTTGATGAGCCTTCTCATGATCTTCCCACTCCTAGTCTTTGGGAGCATCGAGACGAAGAATATGTCCGAGATTATCACTATTGGGCCGAGTTTCTCCCTGACGAGTTGCCTCAGCTCCTTCTTAAGCTCCTCACTAGGACTATAGTTTGGCTTCAAGGTTACGAAGGCGCATCCAACCTCTCCCTTTAAGGGATCCGGCCTACCGACGACCGCCG
>CAYVHW010000030.1:0-12755 GCA_964451435.1 uncultured Nitrososphaeria archaeon
GATGAAGCCGACCACGATATATCCAGGCCCTCCTCAACTATCTTCTCGGCTATCGCGATAGCCCTCTTCTTGTTTAATGTGAATGTGTCGTCCATGAACTCGATCTCCTGCCTCCCATACTCATATCTCAGAATCCTGAGCTCCTCTAAAACCCTGTCAACGCTGTGCGCTCTCCATTTCTTCCCGAATTGGAGGGAGGAGGAGCAGAAGATACATGAGTATGGGCATCCCCTAGAGGTTATTATCGCCCCGAACTTAAACTTTCCAACCCTATACTTGTCCATTGGGAGGAGATCGTAGGCTGGAAGCGGGACATCATCTAAATTTCGTATGAGCGGTCTTGGAGGATTCTCCCTCACTCCATCATCCACCCTATAGGTTATCCCTAAGATGTCTCTAAAGTCTCGGTCATTTCTCATGAGCTTCATCAAGAGTTCTTTGAAGGTGAGTTCTCCCTCACCTCTCACCACCACATCGATGTGCCTACATTCTTGAAGGACTTCTGGGGCCATGAAGGTTGCGTGAGGTCCCCCGATCACCACTAGGGCGTTTGGATTAACTTCCTTCGCGATTGAGGCCATGTCATAGGCATCATAGATCATCGAGGTCGTCGCTGTCACCCCGACTAGATCTGGATAAAATTTCTTTAGCCTAGCCTTAATTTCTTCAAGTGTGAGGTCTTCCGCCAAGGAGTCTATTATCCTCACATTACATCCAAGATCTCTGGCGACCGAGGCTAGGTAGGCCAAGCCCAATGGAGGTGCAGTTGCGCCTACTACTTGCTTGACTATCGACTGTGCGGGCGGTGAGATCAAGAGAACCCTCAAGGCTTCTAGAAGAGATTCTCCACGACTCTATAAAGGAGTTTACCATCTTTCCTCATTCTAGATCATATTATTCGACGGTTCTAAGCCTCCTCCTCAGGGCTGGATCCCTAGCTAAGAGCTCTTCGAAGACCTCCTCGAAGGTCTTATCCCGCTGGATCTCAAGCTTCCTATAAACCCCGGTTCTCCCAAGCTCCCTCCTCCTCTTAAGAACCCTAACCCTATTCCTGAGGGTTGCTGGGTCGACCCCTAGGATCTTGGCGGCCTCTTCAACATTATGCTCAACCGGCAGCTCTTCATGGCCTCTTGGGGTCGGGATTATGAGGATGAGCTGCTTATTCATCCCCGGAACCCTTAGATCGGCCTTAAGCTCCTCATACCCTATCTGGCCTGCAAGCTTATAGAAGCCTATCTCATCCCTCCTCAGCTTACATAGGGGGAAGGAGATCGACGTGAGCTCGTCGATGACTAGATATGCTTTTGGAACATGGCTGGGCGTGGCCTGGATCAATAGCCTCTCCATGGGCTTGACGCCATATTCTTGGAGATAGAGTTCGATCATCGCCGAGCTCACGGGATATTGGATGAAGATGTCTATGTCGCTGTCCTCTCTAACATCTCCCCTAGCTATACTCCCATAGATTATCGGGTTGAGGCCATGGTCGGCGAGAGGCTTCATGAGCCTTAAGGCCTTCCCTCTAAGACCTCTAAGCAACCTCCAATGCTCCTCATCGTAGACGACTTCCCTATAGCTCAACCCGGAGAACTTTCGACTTTATAGGTGAAATGTTTTTCTCGGTAGCCATAAATTCTGGCTATAGAGGTATCGGGTTGAGTTGATAATAAGGAGCGTTGACCCGCTTAAGAGGTCGATCAAGCTCGTGCCGGAATCAAGTCTCGACCTACTCAATATCTTCAGGCTTGTCAGGATCGGGTATGAGATCTATTCTGAGACGAGTAGGGAGGTTAAGAAGGAGAGGGTTAGCGGGAAGGTTGATAGTGAGAGGGTTCGAGTGGTGTTGGGTATAGAGGTTGAGGGGAAGACCGTAGACCCGTTGATGAGGAGGATAAACTTCGCCGGTAGGATAATCTATGAGAGCAAGCCCCTAGACCTGCTTGGAAAACATCACACGATACACCTCTATCCAGGAGTAGAGCTGAGGATTAGGAGTCAGAAGGAGTTTGAGAGGCTTAAAGCATTCGCATCGAGCTATGCTGGCCGTGAGAGGGGTGGGAGGATGATCTGCATCTCGATCGATGATGAGAGGGTTGCGGTCGCAGAGTTCTCGGGAACGGGGTTGAACAAGCTTTACTCGAAGACCTTTCCATCAACCGATAAATCGATATCGTGGGGGGAGCGAGAAATCAAGCGGATATTCGAGGAAGTGGTCTCGACTCTGAAAGACTATTTCTCGAAGAATAAGGAATCGGATGCCATAGTAATCGGGCCAAAGATATTCGTCGACGACTTCATGGACTTCTTAAAGAATTCCGAGAAATCGATCTTGAAGAGGATTAGGAGGGTTTATCATTCATCGGTGGGCGGGGAGGATGGGATTAGAGAGGCCATGAGATCAGGAGTCTTAAGAGATTTAGCGGATCTACTGAAGCCCGTTAGAGACTCATTAGAGGTGGAGAGGTTCATCAAGCAGATGTCGAGGAATCCGGAGAAGGTCGCGCTCGGGTTCAGGGAGGTGTTGGAGGCTTGGAAGCTTGGAGCCGTTGAGAAGGTATTGATCTCCGAGAGCTTTCTCTGGAACCATATAGTTGACGAGGACTTAGATAGGTTGCTTGAGGCGGCTGAGGGTGGGAAACTCAGCCTACAAGTCCTCTTAGATGGATTGGAGGCATCCGAGAAGATAATGGGGTTCGGCGGAATAGTGGCCTTCCTCAGATATCCTCTCCCATTAAAGGATATGGTCGGCTAGAGGCTGTCAAAGGTGATTATATGGACTCTTTCCGAGGGCTTCGAGATCTCCCCAACCCTCACCCCGACCAAGTATACATCGACTCCAGTCTCAGATAGTATATCTACGAGTCTCTGGGTTATCACTCCGTCGAACACGATATACTTGGCTTGATCCCTTAACTCCTGAAGCCTTTGAGCGAGCTCGCTGACCGGAACTCTCTCAACCTCTTGAACCTCGCTGTTCAGGATTATCGCCATGAGCTTTCCCTCAACCTCCTTAGCGCATTCCTTAACCTTCTCCGGCAACTGTGGAGCCTCTTTTGGTATCTTAAGCCTTCTTATGGCCTCATCGAATGGGATGGCGTGGTGTAGGGCGTCGGAGATCTCCTTTCCAGTCAATCCCTCAACCTCTCTCCCATAGGGTGCTCTAGCGACTAGATCCACCTTCACTCCAGCTCTTTGAAGCTCGCTTAGGATGAGGTCTCCTCCCCTATCTCCATCGAGGAACGCTACTACCCTCCTCTTCTTCGCGGATAGATCCTTAATGGTTTTCGGAATCTTAACCCCCTCAACGGCCACCACATTCCTATAGCCATGTCTTAGGAGATTTATCACGTCGGCCCTCCCCTCAACTATTATCAGCTCCTCACTCTTACCGACCTCTGGCCCCGCTGGAAGCTTCTCTGGACCATACTCCACGACCTTAGCCTTTAGGAGGGCTTCTTCAAGCTCCTTCAAGATCCTATCATCTTCTGGGAGCTTGCTCTTCTCCCACTCATAGAGGATGGTTCTCGCCCTCTCGACGATCTTCTTCCTCTTCTCAGCCCTAATATCATAGATTCTCTCGATCTTAACCCGCGCCGTGTAGGGGCCAACTCTCTCCACACTCTCGACCATGGCCGCTATCAGAGCTGTTGAATACTTGTCTAGGGCTGATGGAACCGTGATCTTCCCAACGGTCTTCTCGCCTTGAGGGCTGGCGGAGATCTCTATCCTCCCAATCCTCCCACTCTTTTGAAGCTCTCTTAGGTCGAGCTCGCTGCTGAATAATCCCTCGGTCTGCCCGAAGATCGCTCCCACGATGTCATTCCTATCAACGACGCCGTCGACCTCTATTCTGGCCTCGATAATGTATTTCATCGAAGGCGGTCCAAGGCTCAAACCTATTCCTCCCCAACTTCCATCTTTTATGAGCTTCAACGCTAATCAAATCTGGACTCTATTTAAGTTTGCTCATAAAAAAGGAGGGAGGTTGAGAGGAGGACTGGGAGAGGGTTAGGCTAGATCCATGACATAGTCTATGGCCGGCGGGAGCATTCGCTCGACCTTTAGGATGGAGCCTGTCGAAGGCTTTATCTCGATCGTGACCACGTCGTTCGGCTGGAGCTTAACGTTCGCGGCTCCACCATAGATCTGGTCCACGTGGATCACCACCTTCCAAACCTCTCCATACTCTAGGAGCGTGTCACCATCTAGCCCTCTTCGCCTCAATGAAGCTCCTAAACTTGGCCTCGGGATTCATGAGCGGGATATCTAACGGTCCTCGCTAAAAGGCTTAGAGTCTGGAAGCGAGAACCGAAGAAGTTAAGGAAAA
Source organism: uncultured Nitrososphaeria archaeon (assembly GCA_964451435.1). Classification (GTDB taxonomy): domain Archaea; phylum Thermoproteota; class Nitrososphaeria_A; order Caldarchaeales; family Wolframiiraptoraceae; genus AUK039. Next base: position 4,328 of record CAYVHW010000030.1, read on the forward strand.
GGCAAATCAGCCTAAACACAAGAAAAGAGGAGGGTAGGGGAGAGGGCTGGGCGGTTTAACGACCACATAGCCTCGCCAAAACTCTTACAATCCTCGGCCTGAGCTCTGAGAGCCGCCGAGACAAAATTAGAGCAAAGCGAGGCATTATGTGGTCTTCGCCCCGCCCAGATCTCTCAGCGGGCTCCAGATCTTTCAGCATCTTTATCAGCCTCCTCAGAACACCTCTTTCCTCCCCGCCTTCGGCGGATATCTCCCCTCCTTGATGAGCATAGCCCCTGTTAATAGATTTAGATATCTCCTAGCAGACCGCTAGGAGCTGGTGTCTCTGGGGATTCTCACCAGCTCTCTCCGTGAACTTCATCTCGTCTCCCTTAAACAGGTAAAGCCCCTTAGCAGATCTACCGACGGCATCCAAGTATCTCCTCCTTGAACTCGTCAAGATCCTCGAAGACCTTCTCGACCTCAGCCCTTTGACATGCTCATTAACCCTCGGATCCTTCACAAGCCTAATGAAGTCCTCGGCAACCTCTATAACTCTGCCAAAGCCTCAAAGACATCCCTACAACTCTCAGCAATCAACTCCACCCCCTTATCTAGCATCCCTCCTCATCAGCTTGAAAGGCGAAGGACTCGCGATCAACCTCGGAGATCCAGAAGGCCCTAAGACAACTTGTGCCAAGGTTAAGGGGAGCAAGGCGATCACAGTTAGTTTAAAGTTTAATTAGAGCCGGAGAACCCTGAAAGATAGGCCGCGGAAGTAAACCCGCGGTAGCTCAGCCTGGTAGAGCGTCCGGCTGTAGACCGCGCCCAAAGAGGCGCGATCTCCTCAGCCTACCAGGCTGACAGAAACCGGATGGTCGGGTGTTCAAATCACCCCCGCGGGACATACCTCCTCTCTCTTTTCCCGGCGCTAGGCCAGCCACCACTCACCTTTTCTTCGCCTGTATTCTCTTGAGAGTTCTCGCGGGGTGCGCGTTTTTGAGAAGTTTTTCCAGCTCCATATCTTGGCTAGTTGGGGCTGTGCGGCCGTCGGCGGGATGAGCTTGAGTCTTCGGCAGTAGCTCTTCAGGAGTCTTGCTATCGCCACTCCGTAGGGTCTCAGCTTCAGGTTCTTTGATATGAGCCCCATCTCCACGAGCTTGTCCACCTCTCTTTCTATGAATTCTATCGGCGGCAGCTGGTTCGTCTGTATGCCCATGATTATGGCCAGGTGGACGAACGTGAGGTCGCGTTTCAGCTTCTCTTCGACGAATATCCGCAACTTAGCCTTGCTCTTTGGGCATTTTCTGATCCTCGGGCTTCTCTGGACGGCATAGGCGTAGAAGTTTTTGATGACGTGGTTTAGGCATCCGAAGGCGAAGTGCCTGTCGGTCAGCGAGGGTCTTCGTCTCGGCGGCTTGAGCTCTAGCCGCAGAGCCCTCGCTAACATCTCGGCGATCCGCCGGCCGACCTTTGAAACCGTTGGCTCCGCGCCGCCCCTGACGAGGCCTAGGCGGCTGAGGGGGCTCGTGACGCTCTCGGCGTCCAGCTGGCGGCGCCTCAGGATCTCTTGGGCGATCTCTCGGGGAATCTCCAAGGGCGCCGAGTTTAGGACGAGGTAAGCTATCTGCTCGTTTGTGAGCGCGGCTATGAGCCATCTAGTGACTCCCCCTAGACCTAACGCCTTAGCAAGCTCTCCCCCATTGAACCTTGTTAGTTGGTTGATGAGCCTCGCTGCCTCGCCCTCGAGCCTCTCTTCCTCGCTGTTAGCCCAAAAGTTCACCTCGCTTACGGTCTCCCTGATCTCTGACACGAACCGTCCAATGTACTGGTTTGGCGGGGGAGAGAACTCGAGGTATAGGGAGAGCGAACCCTCGTATCGATCGAGGCCCGCCGCATATCCTTTGAGGCCCAGCCTACGCTTAAGCTCCTTAAAGTACTCCTCCTGCTTGAGGAGCGTCTTCCACTCGAAGGAGGAGAAGGATATCTGGCAGGCGATCCTCCCCCTCTCTATCACGAACATCAGCCTAGGACCTTCGTTGAATGGAGGGTTTGGTGGGCCCTCTAGCGAAGCCACGACCAGATCCCCTGGGAGTTCGCGGAATCTGATGTCGTGGAATAGGTCGAGCTCCCGCGCGCTCAGGAACCCGGTCGAGAAGCGCCCTCCCCTCTCATGGACTGTGAATGTCGATCCCTTGACGGTGAGTAGCCCTTTGCCGCGGCTCAGCCTTACCCTCTTGAAGAGCATAACTTCAAGACTTTTACGCGCAGATCTCTAATAGCTTCGGGGAGACCCGGCTGAAAGTGGAAAGAAAGACTCAAATAACTCGTCGGCCAAGGTTTTCTCGGCTAGCCGAAGGAGGTAGGAGGGGTTTAACACCCTAGGCTAGCTGGGTGGTTAGGCGAGTCGTCGGCTCGCCTCGGGTGGGTGGTGGTTGTCCACCCATGCGGCAGGGCGATTGTCCCCTGCCAGCCGATGATATGGGCTCATTAGATGATACTCGTGGAGATGTCTCCATCTCTCTGCCGTGATGTTTATGAGAGCGGGTGAGGCTGGAGGTCGCCGACGCTCTGGCTCCCGCTCCTTCAGGGGGTTGGGGCGGGAGCTTCCGCCGCTTCTCGAAAAATATCTTAGTAAGGGACGATTGAGACTCGTCACGGTTGATGTTAATGTTGAAGATGTGACAATAGCTGAGATAGAAGTCTTACAGCTGATACACGTGATCAGATATTACAGGGTTCGAAGGAACACGGGTAAACTACTGTTTGTGAGAAGGGTGAATAGACGCTCGATGAGGCTGCATGGTAGGCCAGCGTCTTCGTGGCTGAGATACGCTAAAAACCTTGACAACGAATGGGTCAATAAATCCGTTGGATTGGTCAAAAAGTTGGTCCAGAGCGCTGACGCGGTGGTAATCGAGGATCTCGATAGTAGGCGGCTGAAACTAAAGTTGAAATCTAGAGACCCTGAGAAAGCGCTTCTATTTAGCTCGTGGCCAGTAGCTAAGATCGTCAGGCGGATAACCGCAATAGCGAGAAAAGCCGGGAAACTTCTAACAGTTCCACCGCATTACAGCAGTAGGCTCTGCCCCAAATGCAATTCGATCATGAAGCACGAGGACGGCAGATGGGACAGGTTAAGATGCGGAAAATGCGGGTTTGCCGATGACCGAGATCACGTAGCCGTGAGAAACTTGGCCCGGACAGCACTACTCCTAAACGGCCTCCACTACTTACCAACAATACTTGGAAGTCAACTGAGAGATTACAGAAGAGCGCTCAAAGACGCCCTCGCCCAAGACCCCGAGTCCCAGGACCCGCCACTCGGAGGGGAAAGGGGAGATCACCCTCCCCAAGTACCCCCCGGGTTGCGCCTGGGCTCGGGGGATACTTGGGCGAGGGTGGTTAATGAACTTTTCTCCGATGGAGGGTGGCGGAGTCAGCTGACGCCCCAGCCGTCAACCCCTAAAGAGAGCTGATGACATCGGGGCGGCAGACAGCCGGACGCGCCGCGGGAAAGTCTTGGGCGTGGGCGATCGCTGGTTTCGACCACTAAGAGGAAGGCTCGAAGACTCCGGTGAACCCCCTTCTATCCTCTTTTTTGTAAGGTCTGGGGGATCGACGCTTAGTTGGCCTGTTAAAAGGGAGCCTGCGGCCATTCATATGATTGATGTTTTCGTCGTGATTAAGCAGAACTCTGAGAGCGGGGAAGATCGCCTTGTGGATGATCTTGGGAGTCTGTTGGAAAATTTTTTGGGGTTGTAGCCCACATTTTTCCTAGTCGGCAATTTTTCTCTTTCTCGAACTTCCCACGATAGAGCGTCTCCGACCTTTAGATTGAGGGCTTTCATGATTTCGACTGAGATACCGGTTCTGAAGTAGTGTTTTAGATTAATATGTGACCGCTTTAGTTATAGAAGCGTTTTACACTTGATTGGAATTGCTCCACCGTCGATGTTAGGTGAAGATTGTAATGTTATGCGATTACCTTGGTGAACTGGTTATCTGGTTAAACATTATATACCGATCCGTCTCTTAGATGTCGGATGCCGGGCAAGAGGTTGGTGGCCATAAAGAACTTCGATGAAGAGCTGTATCGCCTCATAAAGACTTATGCGGCGCTCGAGAATAGGACGATCGCCTCGGTGATCGAGGAGGCTGTTCGCAGCTGGCTTGCGAGTAGGAAAGATTACGATGAGATCCTAGCTTAGGTTAGGCTTGAGAGAGTATCAAAAGAATCTCGACGCTCTCAGAAGGCTCGGTGAAGGTAGGAGGAGATACGCTCTCGTATGCAATGGTGGAGCGGTGGAGGTCTTCGATGAATATTTAGATGCCGTTAGGAAGTCGCTTGAAATTCAGGCTCCGCAGGCCATGATAGTGAAGTTGTCCCTAGAGGCTAAGCCCGAGAGGTTGGAGCTAGGGATGCCGTGGTGATCCTATGAAGGCGTATTTTTCAGGATGGGAATCTTAACTACGCTCCCATGGTGGAGACTGTCACATACAATCCGGTTAAGACTAAGAAGATAAGCCTGAGATTGGTGGTCGATACAGGCTTTCAAGGCGGAATCCTACTACCCCCTCAAGCATATCTAAGCCTACGACTCAATCTCATGGAGGAAGTCGAGGCCACCGCCATAACCGCTACAGGATTAGAGGTGAGGCTGAGGGTGGCTAAGGCGATCGTAGAGCTCGGCGAAAAGGAGTTCACATGTAAAGCGTATACGACACTCGGCGTGAGGAAACCCTACTGGGTAGAGAGGTCTTGAAGCAGGCGGACCTATTGTATAATCCTCCAAGTGAGTTAAAGCTCCCAATTAAATAAGGAGGCTCAAACAAAGAGAAGTGGGCGATTACCATTTTGTGATGAAGGTTGATGTTCTAACGATGTTGAGGGATCTTGGTCATAGATGAAATTATAGTGGATTAAATGCTTGACGAGGATCTGCGGGAGATCATTCCAATGCGAGTGGCTCTCTCCCCGTGATCTCAGCGAATAGTTGATCGGGTTCGGGGGCTTCAACCCCATTCTTCCTAAAGAATCTAACTATGTTCTTCAGGTCTCTTAGTAGGAGGGAGTCGGCGATTGGCTGCTCAATTCTCACCGCTTGAGATAGATCTATGAGGACTATGTCGTTGTCTGGGAGGATGAAGATGTTGTATTCGCTTAGATCTCCATGGATTAGCTTCGCATCCCTATACAGTCTCTTAACAGCCTCAACAACCCTTGGATAGATCTCCTCGTAATCCTCCCTCTCAAGCTTTATCTCAACTAGGGTTGGATACCTCTTTCCATCCTCGCCTATGAACTCCATCCCCAAGACATTGTTCCTCACGAAGTATGGTTTTGGGACGGGGACTCCGGCCTCATACGCTGCCTCGAGATTGCTATACTCCCTTCTGGCCCAGAGGTAGATGAAGTCTCTGAAGTCTCTTGGAACCCGCTTAAACCTCGGATCGTACATGGTGTACATCATCCTCCTCTTCTTGAACTCCGCGCTTATTATCAGGTAGATCTTCACCGCTAGATCCACATCATCCTTCCCCTTGGCGAGGTAGATCCTCGACTCCTTCCCCGCGCTGACAACCCCATAAAACTCCTTTATCAGACCTTTATTCATCAGGCTGTAGATGGTCATGAGGGTTTGGCGGTCGAAGACCTCCTCTAAGACCTCGTCGAGCTCAGACCTCTTCCTAAGATATCTCTGCTCCTTCTCATACCTATATTCACGGATTCTAAGCTTCTTCTCCACCCTTTCTCCACTTGACAAAACTCTTCTCCAAGGGGTTGGGGTTATGGGTGTTTAAAAGGATGTTGGCTACTCGCTCAACTTCTCCCTCAAGAAGTCTGGGATAACCCCTTGCTCGGCGAGCTTTAGAGCCTGAACCTTGGTGAACCTCCACCAAACATCCCCACGCTTATCTCGCTGAAAGTCCCATGGACTCACCAGAACCAGGTCTCCCTCCCTAATCCAGATCCTACGCCTAAGCTGCCCCCTAATCCTACAGAGCCTAGTCTTCCCATCGCTGCACTCGACCAAAACCCTGTCATAGCCATACATCTTGACCACCACGCCGTAGACATCTCCAGGCCCAGGCTCTACAAGCTCCTCGAGCTCATCAGGCTCCGATACGATCTTACGCTTTCCCATCTCTAGATATCTCCTTATTCGGGGATTTTAAAAGGGTTGAGGCGAATAGCCTTAAATAAGAATATGAGATCTATGCTCGCCAATGACCGAGAGCCTAGTCTATATAAACGGCGAACTCGTTCCAGAGTCTGAGGCCAAGATCTCGGTCTTCGACCACGGGTTCCTCTATGGAGATGGGGTCTTTGAGGGAATCAGGGCGTATAGGGGCGTGGTGTTCAAGCTTAGAGAGCATATAGAGAGGCTATACGATTCAGCGAAGTTTCTGAGGATCGAGATCCCCATGAGCAAGGAGGATTTGATGGAGGCGATCCTAGAGACGGTTAGGAGGAACGGGTTAAGTGACTGCTATATTCGAGTCGTGGTCACAAGGGGGGTTGGAGACCTAGGTCTAGATCCGAGAAAATGCGGGAAGCCCTCCATAATCATAATAGCTAGACCCATGGCCCCGCTCCTCGGGAAGAGGGTGGTTTCCCTCATAATATCATCCGTTAGGAGGGATGGGGTCGACGCGACAAACCATCAAGCAAAGTCGCTAAACTATCTAAACAACATCCTAGCTAAGTTGGAGGCGATCAACGCTGGAGCGGATGACGCCGTAATGCTCGACAGTAGGGGCTTCGTCTCAGAGGCGACTGGGGAAAACATCTTCATAGTCAAGGATGAAAGGATCATGACCCCTCCGCCGACATCTGGAATATTATCGGGGATAACTAGGGACTGTGTGATCGAGCTTGCTAGAAGGCTCGGATACGAGGTCGTGGAGAGGGAGCTAACCCCGTTCGAGCTCCTGACAGCGGATGAGGTCTTTCTAACAGGAACCGCGGCCGAGATAGTCCCTGTCGAGAGCGTGAACGGCAGAAAGATAGGTGAGAGGGTTCCAGGCCCGGTAACTGAGAGATTGATTAGAGAGTTTGAGAAGCTTAAGGGCGACCCAAGTCAAGGAGTTAAGATATGATCTCTCGAAGATTTTTAACATCCACGTGAAAAGTCCTTATTGGATTGAGGATCGGGAAGCCGCAGATAATAGTGTTGTTGATGCTGTTCACGGTCTTAGCGAGCTTTATTGGAGGATATCTCATAGCGAGCATGACCGTGGCCCATCCCTCAACGATAACCGTCGTGAAGACCGTTACGGAGACCTCGAAGGATCGTTACTGGAACGCCGCCAAGGATCTACTCGACCATGTTATGAGCTGGGTTGAGGAGGATAGGGGTCTAAGGTTCAATCGGAACGTCGAGTTGGTGGTCTTGACGAGGGAGTGGGTGATTAAGCATTGGGGTCTAGGATATCTGAATTTGACCGAGGTTAAGCTTGAGGAAGAACTCTACAAAGCATTATTCATGGTTCCTGAGAGCTATAATCTAACGAGGGTGAAGCTGGGGCAAAGCGGCTGCACGGTGGCCGCATCTGCGGACAACACGATCTACGTTGTTAGGGAATACTTTGATCCATCTAAGAGGATTCAAGCCGGTAGAGTTCTGGCCCACGAGCTAACCCACATCCTACAGGGAGCATACTTCAAGATACCTAAGGGGAGTTTTCATGATGAGAGGCAGGCGATTAGAGCGGTCGTTGAGGGAGATGCAGACCTAGTGGCCCTAGACTATTTTCTAGAGCATGGGGGTAAGGCTGAGGCTCGAGGCCATGAGGAAGAATTTGATCCCGTGACCTCTATCTGGCTCTTCCCATACCTCTATGGGAGGGAGTTCATCCAATATCTTCGAGAGCTTGGAGGATGGGAGAAGGTGAACGAGGTTTATCTCAGGATGCCTAGATCGACCGCCGAGATCCTCCATCCAGAAAAATATGTTGAGGGATGGAAGCCGAGGAGAGTAGAGTTCACGACCAAGGTTGGGGAGGATTGGAGGATATTATCTAGGGATAGGCTTGGAGAGTTCTTCATAAGACAGATGCTTCGAGCGCATCTCCCGATGGAGGTTGCCGTGAGGGCCGCCGAGGGATGGAGCGGAGATCTAATAGAGTATTATGGGAGGGGTGATGAGAGATTATTGCGCTGGAAGATTATGTGGGAGAGTAGGGAGGAGCTTGAAGAGTTTCTAACGGCATTCACCCAGCTCCTAGAAGAGGTAAATGCGGAGAGAGTGGGCGAGAATAGATGGATGTGGGATGGCCGAGTCATCGATCTAGGGGTGGAGGATCTCTCGATCACCCTAACCGAGAACTTCAAGATCGAACACTAAGCCATCAACCAAAGATCTTCAACACCCATAGGAAAGAGAATATAATGGCATCAGCTACCCCAAGGCTCCCTCACGGCTTCGGGCATGAGTCCCTCATC
>CAYVHW010000031.1:0-12011 GCA_964451435.1 uncultured Nitrososphaeria archaeon
TCATATATCTCCACCCATGGCTTAAGCTCTAATCCACCTCACCCAAGACCAGAATTCTTGAGCCGTAAGCAGGTATTGTGAGGTTAAGACTTTCAGGATTTCCTTCAAACTCTTCACCCGAGATGAGATCATATACCTTTACTCGATCTCCCTTAAATCTCGTTTTTACAACGCAATCAATAGGTCTATCATTGACATTAACAATTATAGTTACAGATTCATCTTTATACCATCGATTGTAAGCTATAAGTCCTCTGATTTTTGGGAATATCAAAGCATCTTCAACGTTATCGCTCTGAAGGGCGATGTATTCCTTCTTGATTTTTATCAATTTGGCATACCACTCCTGAGCATATGGCAGATCAGATTGCACAGTTCCTATCCATACGATATTTCCTGGCGCCGTTACGGTAAGCGTAATATAGCATCCAATCCATCTCGGATCTAGGAGATTTGAAAATGATTTCCATCCGTTTATCATGTTTACAAACCTTGCCATCTTAGTCACTTTTGCCTCCTTTTCCATTTGTCGATTTAAAAATTCTACATATCTGTCTGACGTTAACAGCTTTACCTGCTTTAATAAGCCTCGGAATCTGTAATCCCAGATAAAATCGAAATAGCTTCCAAGTTCGTACCTAGCATACTGTCTATTGTACCTCCAGAAGGCCTTGAGATCCCATTTTTCGCAAAAATCTTTTATCGCTTCATCAGGCCAGTATTCTACCCTTCCTGTGGGAATCCATTCACCGGCGAATATCAAATCCCTTCCAGTCTCCTTTTCCAATTCCTCAATTTTTCTCCTCATCGCCTTGATAAGGTTATCCGGTGTGTAGTTGCCTTTAACAGGGGTTAAACACTCGAATCCGCTTGGGAATGCACCGCACAATTTTTGAAATCTTTCCGAGCAATAGGGCATCGCGGGAGAATCCAAGAAGATGCCGTCAAGACCCCATTCTTCAATCCAATAGGGGATCACCACCTCACAGGTATAGTTGATAAATCCTGGATGTGCTTTTTATTTACTACATAGCCCCAGGGACGGAGCTTCCAAGGCCAACTGACTGCCGGATATTCTTCGCCTTCAATTTCGGTCTTCAAGAGCCATTCAGGATGTTCTCGGCAAAAGAAGCTCTCTGGAGAGACGCAGGTGGCGATAAACTGCCCGATCACCTTAAACCCTAGTTTGTGGGCCTCATCGATAAATTCCAAAAATTCCTCCTCGCTCCCCCTCCGTGAATCGGGCTTGAGATAATCCTTGGCATGGAGGTTAACAACATTGAATTTGACGATGGGCAGATCTATCTTCTTCACCTCACCATCTACTTCTGTCCAACAAGGTATGGTGTTTATCGGCTTTTTGGGATGGTCGTAGGGTGCCCAGAGGAATATCGTGTTAACCCCCATATTTTTCAACGTGCTGAGCTTTTCCTTAACCTCCTTCCATGTTAGGATTTTTCGAGTTTCTATATCCACAAATCCTATCTCTGCGATTATTACAGGCTCCTCAACTTCATTCTTTCCTTGAGCGAATTCCTCAATCGTCTCATGGGCTTCTTGGGTCTGTTGGAGGTTGAGGATTGTTAGGGTTAGGAGGGATCCCATTATTAAGCCTACCATGATCATCGCTAGGGACTCCTTCAGCCGCATGCCAGACATATGGAGCCATATATGAATAAGAGCTTGATGAACGATCAATGCATAAAACTTATCTCAAAGCCCTAACGAGACAAGCCAGCCCAGAGATCATTCACCACTTTTAGCAATCTTTGATAGGGGTTATGCGATCGAATCCATAGTTATAGAGGTGGATTCATCTCCGGTAGATGAACTCTTCTAAGAATGATTCGAACTTTCTAGAGATGAGACGCCATAAGATCTATAAACCTGGAAGCTTCCCGAGCCTTAAATACTCGCGCGAAAGCCGTTTAAGGCTCTGAACACATCTTTCCAGGGTGGGAGGAGGTTTGCTTGGATCTGGCTGAAGCCGTTGAGAGGATTAGGGAGGCGATTAGATCTAAGAGGTTCTTGATAGTCGTTGGGAGGATGGAAGTCAGCTATGAGGGTAGGGCTTCATCAACCCTCGGACCCGGGGACCGCGTCCTCATGGTCAAGCCCGATGGAAGCGTCCTCATCCATAGACCGATGGGTTATGAGCCTGTGAATTGGCAGCCTCCAGGCTCGAAGATTGAGGTGCTTCTAGATGATAGGCTTGTGATCGAGGCGAGGAGAGTTAAGCCTAAGGAGATCTTGAGGATAACCTTCTCAGAGATCTACGATATTGGCTCGTATAAGCTTAGGGATGAGGCTGAGTTCGCCATGTATGCGACCGAGGAGGATATGCGTAGAGCAATCTTGATGAAGCCATCGATAATAGAGGATGGATTCAAGCCTATTGAATGTGAGCGGAGGGCTGGGGACGCTGGGTTCATAGACATTCTTGGAGTCGATTCAGCGGGTAGATTGGTGGTCGTGGAGATTAAGAGGAGGAATGCTACATCGGAGGATGTGAAGCAGTTGGTGAGATATGTTGAGAAGATCGAGGAGGAGTTTGGGAAGAGGCCGAGGGCGCTTATAGTCGCGCCGGGGGTTCAGAGATCAGCTATGAGGGAGCTGGAATTGCATGGGGTTGAGTTTAAGGCGTTGAGTCCTAGGAGGTGTGCGGAGATCTTAAGGGAGGGTAGGGGTTTGGAGAGGTTCCTAGAATAGTGGGATCTTCTTCTCTAAGATAAGCTCTTGAAGATTCGCCATCTTCCCAACCTCATCCTTAGCTATCTCAGCCGCCTCATATGCGAGAGCATTCTCATCGACGCCGCCCGCCGCCACATATTGGATTGAGATTAGGAGAGGTGTGTCCACAGGTCTACCTATCTGGCTCAGCATCCTCACATATACTTCATCCAAGTCCTTAACCTCGTTATAGATTCTCTCGGCGATCATCCTCGCCGCAACGTTATAGAGTTTTCCGACATGGGCTCTGGCGTTCTTCCCAGCTGTGGCTTCGAGGGACATCTGCCTATTCGGGGTTATCAATCCATTAGCCCTATTTCCCCTGCCCGTGTTTCCGTCATCTCCGCTCTCGGCAGATGTTCCCGTGACCGTTAGATAGATTATTCCCTCCTCGGGTCTATCGGCTGCATTAACGTAGACCTCGATCCCCTCATGTTCACCTCCTAGAACTTGATCGGCGATCCTCAAAACCTCCTCCTTGATCTCTTCCTTGACTGAGAGATAGTGGTCTAGGTCTGGAGTGAGTGGGGCTATTACGCTATCCGCCACGGTCACGATATACCTCTTTCCAAGCCTCAACCCCATAACCTTACAGTCTTCTCCGCTCTCGGGAACCCTGCTCTTGAATCTGATCGAGTTTATCCCCCTCTCAACCTCGTATACGAGCCTCTCAAGTGGGGTTAGTGGGGCATAGCCTACTCCATATGAGGTGTCATTTGCTCTTGGGACGCTTGCCTCACCTTCAACAACCTTTTTGAGATCCGCGCTCCCACTCCTAATCTTCATATCTATGACCACGTGCTTCTCGGGGTCGAGGAATCTAAAATTCTCCCTGATGAACCCCTTGACCTCTTCCTCGATAAGCTCCTTGTAGGGGATCTCCTCAAACCCATCTTCACGGGATATCTTTGTAGTCGCCCTCCCAGCGACTAGGATATAGATAGGCGTCTCAACGATCCCTCCGCCGAACCAGACCCTCGATTCCCCTCCAACGAGCAGCCCCTTGTCGAGGTTGTGGTGTAGGATCTTGCCATAGTGTTCGAGATAGTATCTTGAGAGGGCTCTGCTCGCGCATTCGCATGCCGAATCTATTATGTAGTCTGGGTGTCCTAAACCCTTCCTCTCAACGAGCTCTGTGTGTTGATCTTTCACTGGAGTTCTATCTATTCTCTCTACGACTATACTCGGCTTCATCGCGTTAGAACCCTTATCTGGATTCGACTAGACGATATTTAAGGAAAACTTCACTATGCACCGGTTGTGAAGTGAGTCAGCTACTCGCCCAGCATGGGCAGGAGCTGGATATACATGATGTTGTTCCCCCTTATCAGGATCCTCGGATAGGTTGCCTTCCTCCCCTCGCCCTCATATTCGACCGCCTTCTCGATCACGAGGTTCATGTATCCATCGCAGTCCACCATGACTCCCTCATAGACTAGGTCGTTCTTCAGCCTAACCTTGATCACTCGGTTGATATATCTGGCGACCATCATGAGAGGTCTTTTACCCATGTTCAAGGAGGTTGATTGAGAAGGGGTCAACTTCGTTCACCATGAAGAAGTCTATCGTAATTTTAAGCTTTTCTGAAGCTCTGGAGCGATCTCGAGTTCCGAGAAGCATATCCCGCATACAAACAGTTTCTCGGAGATCCTCTTCGACAACCTCAGAGGAGCGCCGCACACCGGACAAGACTTGCTGGGATCCTCAGGCTTATAGAGCTTCTTCCCACAGCTGGAGCACTTCTTAGAACCTATTGGGTTGAGGCTTCCGCAATGGGGGCAGACCATGTCGCTCGCCCTCGAAACCACCTTTATCAATGGCTGCTCCTCTTCCTCTTCAACCGCCTCGGCCACAGGTTTCTCCTCAACTGCTTCAGGCACCTCTGAAGATGACTTAACTATCTCTTCGATCTCCTTCTCTATCTCCTCAACTATATCTGGGCTTGTAGCAGCCTCCGCGGGTCTCTGCACCTGAGCTGGGGGAGCTGTTACAGGTCTTCTAGCTATTGGTCTGCTTAAGGCCATAGGTCTATGCCTTCGACGAGTTATGGTCACCCCACTCCTAACTGCTCTCACATATATTACGAGGCCTATCCCGCTCAAAATTCCACCGATCATAACGAAGTATAGTAGGTATGGCATCCCCATCAGGGTTGAGTCGAGAAATTTTCTGAAGGGCGCTTCAAGCGGTAGGGTGAGATAGTAGAAGGTGATCCCTAAGGCGATCGATACTCCTATAATACTTATGATCGCGCCTACGAGCATTAACGGGGTCATCCACTCATCCCTTTCGATCTAGATTCACCCATTAAGGTATTAAATGTTTCTCCACATAGATCCTTAATAAGCCTAAGACATTCCATGGGTAATTCCAAGACATTCCACTTCCTCCGAAAGAACCTCAAAAGATTCCTCATATCTCTAACCATGTATCTTTGGGCCATCGGATGCTTTGGATCGACCCATTGAGGCCAATCAATTATCAGGATCTTCTGCTCAGGAGTGATCAAGATGTTATATACGCTTAGATCGCTGTGAACAACCCCCGCCTCATAAGCCAGCTTCAGATTCCTGATTATCTCGCACAACACTCCAACGGGGTTCTCGATATATGGGGCCGATGATATCTCTATCCCATAGAATATCTCGGTCACTACCACATGCCTATTCCTCGCAACGGGCTTTGGGACGGCGACGCCTCTTGGATGGAGGATTCTTAAAGCTTTATACTCTCTGGCGGCGGCTTTCATCGATGCTAGCATGTAGGTGTGGGCGGTCATTAAGGCTGTCCGATGCTTCTCATATCCTCTAAAGCTCGTCCTCCCTATCCTAAAGAACTTCACGGCTAATCTCACACCACTCGGCGAGAGGGCGTCGTAGACATCCGCCTCCTTTCCAACCCCAATCGGCTTTCCGAAGCTCTCGATCACGTTCTTATCGACAAGCGACTTTAGGGCGAGTAGATCCATTCCATAGTAGTTTAGTGCGTAGCCTCTCGCCACACCTCTCGGAGCCCAGATGAGCCTATATTCATGTAGCTTCTTCAAAAGTTTCTCAACCCTCCACCCGAATCCCGTGATTCTGCCGATGATCTCTACTGGAACCACCTCCCTGCTCTGGAGATTCATCTCTATCGCCCTGAGCACCTTGAAGTGGTCTTCGTCGAGCTTCCCGAAGATGTTTTTGACATAGTATTCTAGAGACAACTCTTCATGCCTTCCTCAAGACTATCTTCACCGGCTCACCCTCTATCATCCAATCCTTGGCATATCCCTTTGCCTCGCCTCTTCCAACAACTATCTTTAGCTGCTTGGATCTCGTCTCCTCCTTGATGAATTCTCTCATCGTTTCGAGTAGCTTCGCCTTCTCCTCATCTTCGAGCATAATCTCCGAGTCTATGTAGTCTGAGACCATTAAGTCCATCTCCTTCCTCATTATCTGAATCCTCCTGATAACCTCCTTTGCGAGCGATTGGGCGGCTATCTCCTTGGTCTCGGTCAGATCCAAGTAGATCTCCGCGAATCTCCCCTTCTCTCCCGCCAAGTTCTCTGGAAGCTTCTCCTCGAAGGCCACGTCTCCCTCGACGAGCTCAACGACCCTCCCGCCGCCCAGCATGAGCTTGAATGATCCACTAGAGGATAACTCTCTTTGAACAACCTCTCCATCGACTTGCTTTAATCGCTCAACGACCTCGGCCAAATCTTTTCCAAGCTTTGGGCCAAGCCTCTCATAGACGGGTTTAACGATCAAGCTCATCCCCTCAGGCCTCTCCCCAACATCCAATATCCTCAACTCTAGGGCGTTCACCTGAGACTTGATGAAATCTCTCAGCGACTCAAGCGCCTTCTTGGATCTAGGACTCAGCGGCGAGAGGATGATCGATTTAACGGGCCATCTAAGCTTTCTCCCATGCCTCTGCCTTAGGTGGAGGGTTTCGGAGATCGTGCACCTCGCTATCTCCATCTCATCCTCAAGCTCCTCGTCGATGAATTTCTCGTCGACCCTCGGCCATCTAGCTAGGTGGACGCTCTCAGGGTCATCTCTAAGCCTCAGGTCTTGGTAGAGCTTCTCGGCGAGGTATGGGATTATTGGGGCTGAGATTAGGGTGAGCCTCTTCAAGACATAGTATAGGGTTGCGTAGACCGCGAGCTTATCCCAAGTCTCCTCCTCTATCCAAACCCTCCTCCTAACCGCCCTAACATATAATCTGCTCAGGTCATCTACTATGAATGATCTCAAGGCTCTCACAGCCGAGTGTATGTTCAGGGATTTGAGCGAGCTCGTCACAAACCTCGTCAAGCTATTTACCTTCGAGATTATCCACCTATCCTCGGGTCTGAGATGCCTCCAGATAGATTCCACGGTTATCCTCTCGGGGTCGAATCTGTCGAGCTTGAAGTAGGTTTCGGCGAAGGAGAAGACGTTCCAGAGTATGTTTAGGTCTTGGATAACTTGATCAACCTCGGACTCGACGAAGTTCATGTTCTCCCATGGAGCGGCCTTGATCGAGAGGTATAGTCTGAGCGGATCCGCCCCATACTTCCTCATCATATCCATGGCCCAGATCACGTTCCCCTTGCTCTTGCTCATCTTCTTCCCCTCAGCGTCCATGACATGGCCCTGATTTAGAACAGTCCTGTATGGTGGTTGGCCGTAGAGTAGGGTTGAGGTGAAGAGGAGGGTATAGAACCAGCCTCGCGTCTGGTCTATCGCCTCGGTTATGAAGTCGTATGGGAAGAGCTTCTTGAACAGCTCCCTATTCCTAAGACCATCTATGCTCGCCGTGTGAGCCATCCCAGAGTCGAGCCAAGTGTCTAGGACGAATTTCTCCCTCCTCATCGATCCACCGCATCTCGGACACTTGAAGATCACTTGGTCTATCCATGGCCTGAGAAGCTTTAGATCCTTTGGCTTCACCTCAGCCGACTCAAGCTCCTCCCTGCTTCCCACGACCTTTATCTCACCACATCTCTCGCATCTCCAGATGGGTAGAGGCGTCCCCCAGATCTTCGTCCTGGTTATACACCAGTCCTCCGCGTTCTCAAGCCAGTCTCCAAACCTGTATTCACCGGCCCACGGCGGCCTCCACTTAACCCTCTTATTCCCCTCGATCATCAAGGGCTTGATCCTATCGACCTTCAAGAACCATTGCCTGCTCGCGAGGTAGATTAGAGGCGAGCCGCATCTCCAGCAATGGGGATACATGTGTCTTATCTTATCCTCCTTCAACAATAATCCCTTCTCCCTCAGATAGTCCATCACGAGCCTAGAAACCTCCCTGAAATCTTTTCCAGAGAACTCCCCGCCATCCTCCGTGAAGACTCCATTCGATCCAACTGGATTGAAGATCGGTAGACCTAGCTTCTTACCGACATCGAAGTCTTCTGGGCCATGGGCTGGGGCTATGTGGACGCATCCAGTCCCCTCCTCCATCGTCACGAACTCCGCTGAGATGACCGTGTGTGCTGGAGGCTTATGGGAGTTGTGGGCTGGAACCTTCTCGATCAATGGATGAATGTATTTCAAGCCGACTATGGATGATCCCTTAAACCTGTCCACGACCTCGTATCTTGAGACGTTTAGGGCGGCTAAGACGTGAACCATTAACTTGCTCGCGAGGATCCACTCCTCCCCACCATCGACCCTAACCCTAACATACTCATCATATGGGTTCACGGCGACAGCCTCATTCGCGACGAGAGTCCATGGGGTGGTCGTCCAGATCACTATGTAGAGGTTATCCGACCCCTCTATCGGAAACTTCACGTGAATCGATGGATCCTCAACCTCCCTATATCCCTGCGCGACCTCATGGCTGCTTAGAGGGGTTTCGCAGCTTGGGCAGACTGGAACCACCTTATAGCTCTCGACTAGATCGCCCTTCTCATACGCCTTCTTAATTAGCCACCAGACATGCTCGATGTAGTATTCCTTCCTAGTCTCGTATGCGTTGTCGTAGTCGAGCCAGACCGCCAGCCTCTCCGACGCCTTTCGCCAATGGTCGATATAGTAGTCTACAAGCTTCTGAGCCTCCTCGACGAATCTATCGAGCCCAAACTTCTCGACATCCTTCTTAGACTTGAATCCAAGCCTCTTCTCGACCTCAAGCTCGGTCGGCAGCCCGAGACAATCCCATCCACCCCTCCTCCAAACATATAATCCATTCATCCCCTCAAATCTCAGGACTATATCCTTGTAGACCCTCCCACGAGCATGGCCTACGTGCATGTATCCGTTCGCGGTCGGCGGGCCTTCGAGGAATGCGAAGATCGGGGCTCCCTCATTCAGCTTGAAGACCTTCTCAATTATCCTATTCTCGGCCCAGAATCTCTGAACCTCCTTCTCAACCCTTAGAGGATCATATCTACCCGCCGACGCCATCCCATACCACCCCATAGTCAACCCTATAAGTATCCACCTTTAGGAGGGAGAGAAGATAGTTAAGGGCTAGAGAATTTGGTATGCCATCACCACGTCCCGAGAACTAGCTTAACGGCTCTCAAATTTAAGGCTTAAGGAGGCTATCCGATGGTGGAAGCTTTTCACCTGAAGATCTCATCGAGTTCTTTGAAGCTTGTTCCTTGAAATCCCCTTATCTCGACCCTCTCCCCGCCCGTTGCGTTATAGAATCTCCCTGGAGCGGTTGAGGCCAGCCTCTCAAGCAACCTTCTCGCATAGAGTAGCTTCTTCTCCTCGACCTCGCTTCCAGTTCTTGGAATGAGGTTCATCCCGATCAATATTATCGTCCTGAAGTTTAGGGCTGAGGCCAAGTATGCCGCTCTATCGCCATCCGTGAATCCCCCGACATTATAGATCCTCTTAAACGGCTTCGATTGAGTAGTCCCGAGTATTGGGCCACGAAATCTAGGAACCAATCTCCTCAAGGCCTCGATGTTATCTCCATGTGCGTGAACGACCATTATCGATCCTAGCTCAGAAGCCCTCAACAAGACCTCATCGCCTCCATCGAGATCCGTAACGACGACGTGAGGCGCTAAACCTCTATCCAAGAACGGTTTCGACGCTCCATCCGCCGCGAAGATCGCCGCCCTCCCAACGAGATTAGATCCGAGAAACATATCCACATCGTCTTCGAGGGATTCCCCGGCTCCGGCGACGACCGCTATATCTCCCCCAACCCTTAGCCTAAGCTCGGCGAATGTTAAGGCTCTACCCCTTATCAACTCATCTAGAATCTCTGCGGCCTCCTCATCCATCTCCCTAGAGTATCCTAGATCTTCGACTATCTCCTTATACCAGCCCTCCCACTCACTCCACTCCAAGCCTCAACCTCCTCCTGGCCTCACCAGCACTAATTCTAATGTGGGCGATGAAGTCTTGATGGTGTAGGCTCTCCATACTCCTAATAGATGCCATAATCTCCGCAGAGTCCGGTAGATTCGGCCACCTCTCCAAGGCCTGCCTTATCATCTCCCTGACGCAGTCCTCGGCAAATCTCGGAGAGCTTACCGCATCTAAAACAAGCTTCACCTCATCCTCCCGCTTTAGGTTGGAGATGGATGGAGCGCTCATAGATGTTTGGAGGATCTCCAATAGGGTTAAGGCATCAACCTCAAAACCTCTCGGAACCTCTAGGAACAACCTCCCAACACTCCTCTGCATATGGGTCACATACTTTACTCCATAGAGTTTCTCAGCCACCTCTTCGACGCATGGACAGGCCGTCACCCCATAGCCCTCAACCCCTATGAACCTCCTAACATCTATCCCCTCACCCCTCCTAAAACCAAGCGCCTTCCCATAGATCGTGAAGGATTCATAGGATTTTACACGGCTTAGGGGGGCTTCAACCCTATGGAATGCTCTCGCCTTGATCTTGACCATGGATCTTGAGGAGTATGGGTGGAGTCTTAGGAGCTTTATGGCGATCCTCTCAGCTATCTCCTCAAGCCTCATAACCCTCCCAGCATATCCATCGACTACCTCCCTCAGAGACTCATAGCTTCTCGAAGCATGAATTCCCCTCAGATCCTCGGGCAAGTTTATGAAGACATCTATCATCGGGGTTAAGATCATGTCCACCCCATCGACCCTAAGCCTTCCAGCCGGGATGACTATACCCTTGAAGCCCACCCAATTCACCGGAATCGGGGTCGATGGCCTCTCACCATGAATATCTGGAACCTCGTTCACGCTCTCCCGCAAAAACTCGTAAAGAGGATTATTTACACATTAATGAATGGTCTCCATGATGGTGGTCGAGGCGGGATCGAGGATCCATCTAGGATTCATAGATCTAGCGGGAGACCTCGGCAGGTTGTATGGCTCCATAGGCCTATACCTTGAGAAGCCCGGCTTCAAGGCGATCGTCCGAGAGTTTGATGAGATCGTGGTCGAGGGCGAGGGGAGAGATTGGATCCAAGCAATCGTGGGGAGAATAGTTGATGAGCTTGGTCTAAGAGGATTGTGGGTGAAGATCCTATCAGCTATCCCGAGGCATGTTGGACTTGGATCTACGACGCAGACGATCTTGGGGATAGCCTCAGCCGCCTCAAAACTCCATGGACTCAATCTCAGCGTAGAAGATCTCGCATATAGGTTTGGGAGGGGTAGGAGGTCTGGGGCTGGAGTATGGCTCTTCAAGTATGGTGGACTGGTGGTGGACTGTGGGAGAGGCACTCGAACTAAGATTCCACCACTTCTCACAAGAATTCATGTTCCAGAGAGGCTTAGGATCATCTTGGCCTCGCCGAGAACATCTTCGCGGGGATTCAGGGAGGAGGTTGAGGATATGGTGTTTAAGAGGGTTAAGGCTGATCCAAGATTATCTGAGCAGGCTTCGAGGATCGTCTTGATGAAGCTCCTACCATCCCTGATCGAGGGAGATCTAAGGAGATTCGGCGAGGCCGCGACCGAGCTCGACAGAATCAATGGATTATTCTTTGAGGAGATTCAGTCTGGAGTCTATAGGAGAGACTGTGAGATCATCGTTGAGAAGATGCTTGAGGCCGGAGCCCTCGGAGCAGGCCAAAGCTCATGGGGGCCGATAGTCTACGGGTTCGCCGACAGCGATGAGCTTGTTGAAGAGATCGTGGAGCCGCTCAAGGATTCTTGGGTGATGGTTTCGAGGCCTAGAAATATGGGGGCTGAGATCCGCCGAGAATCTCATGGTATCACTGGAGAGAAGTCGCCTAAACTCTGAGCTGACAACCTTAATTAAACGGATTTGAATAATGTGTATTGGGATGCTGTTCTCGGAGCTCGTTGAGTTCTATGAGAAGATAGAGGCCACTACTGGGAGGATCGAGATGACGAACCTCC
>CAYVHW010000032.1:0-11533 GCA_964451435.1 uncultured Nitrososphaeria archaeon
CCATTCCTCCAACCGTGCAGAATCCTATGATTACTCCATCGATTATTAGATCCATCCTCATGACGACTCCGGCCAAGACCGCCCTCCGATCAAGATCCTTCCTAAAGCTCTCAGCTACCCCTAAAACCCTTATCCCCTTCTTCTCAAGCCTAACCCTCAACCCACCTACCCCATGATTAAATTACCCCACCACTTTTACCTATTTTCCCATCCCAGAGAACCACTCACCCTCATAAATCCCGATAGTCCAGCCATCTTAAGACAATTCTCTGAAGAGTTCGAGGTAGTCGGCGAGATGCCTAGTCATGAGGAAGTTCCTCCTAACATGCTCCCTGCCATTTTTACCGAGCTCTTCCGCGACCTTCGGATTCTCGAGCAAGTACACGACTTTCTCGGCGAAGTCGTCTACGCTCTCGGCCAAGAAGCCCGTGACGCCGTCGATCACTTGGAGGGGGATTCCGCCGACCTTAGACGCCACTACCGGGACACCCTTCCACAGCGCCTCCGTCGTCGTTAGGGAGAATCCCTCCCTGACCGACTTCTGCAAGATTACATTCGATGCTCTCTGAATGGCGTTGACCTCGATGTCGCTTAGGTTTAGGAGGAAGTGGATATCCTTATCGCCGCGCGCATACTCCACGGTTTTCTCATAGTAGATTGGGCCTTCAGGGTCGTCGGTCGCCATCGAGCCGACCATCAAAAGCTGAGCATCCGGCACCTTCTCCTTCACCCTCCTGAATACATCTATGACTCCGAGGGGATCTTTCCAAGGATCAAACCTGGAGACCTGCGTTATTATCGGCCGATCAGGGTCAACACCATACTTATCCAGAACCTTCAGGATTTGAGAGCTGGGCAGAGGCTTATTCTTATCGCTGAGCGGATCTATCGACGGACGAATTATCTTAATCTTCTTCACCTTTATGTCCGGTTTAACGAACTCCTCTAACGTGAATATTGCTGCATCATATTGATTGATGAAGTTGGAGATGAAGTTCCAGTATATCGGGTTCGGAGTCGAGAGATCTATGTGGCATCTCCACACCCATGAACCCCTCCTTTTAGCGTAGAAGTTTATGATCGCGGCTGGCTGTGGATCGTGGATTATCACGAAGTCATCATCCAGCGATAGAAGCTTTGCATTGAGTTCATTATACTTTAGGTATAGTTGCTTCATGTCATCAGTTAGCTTCACAGGCTTTCCTTGTAGGGCGTTATGCATGGTCTTCGTCACCGTGAAGAATTCTTTCGAGCCCTCGATCACCTTCCAACGCGCATCCACACCCACATCCCTCAATAACGGGATCATTCTATGCAACATTTCAGCCACTCCGCCTCCAAAGGCCGTTGCATTGACATGGGTCACCGACCTGCCCCTAACCTCCTCGGCTAGCTCCTTTATCCTATTGATCTCTACCTCGCCGACAATTGTCTCATAGTCTTTGAGCCTGATCTGAGCAAACTCCTTAACTTCCGACAACGATCTTCGCAGATTAACAGACACCAGCCCGCTTATATTATTTCGCATCAGCTAGAAGGTGATGACTTGAAGAAGGTGTGCTGAAGTAGGATTTCCCGATTTTACAATTTTAGATTCTTCATCGCTGAAGTTGATACTCTTCCTGAGGCATCGTGAAGATCGCTGGGAAGATGATTCTCAGAGAAGCTTAACATTTTAATAATATGAAAATTCAAAAATTAAAAAGCTTATATGTTTCTCGGGCCATGTAAATGGCATGAACTCTCGGGAGAAAAAGAGGGAATTAAAGAAGAATATTTTGGAGGGTAAGAAGATCTCCAGGAGACAGGCGATCACAACCGCTGGAAAGATTGCTATAACCGCTGTGATCACCGGAGTCGTCGCAGGGGTTGGAGGATATCTCGCGGGAACATCAGTAGCCCCGCCAAAAACGGTCACGAAAACTGTGACCAAGACCGTGACCACAAGTGTTGCGCCCCCCACTCCAAAGGTTGAGCTTACAGTCTTCAGCCTTTGGTCGGGTAAGGAGGAGGAGAACTTCCTTAAGGCACTTAAGGCGTTCACCGATGAGACGGGCATCGCTGTTAAGCATGTCCCGCAAACCACTGAAGGGTTGATGATAGGACTTCCCACACAGTTCGCGGCGGAGGCGAGCGTGGCTGATGTCGTGTTAGCTCCATGGCCTGCGTGGATTAGGGAATTGGGTAAGGAGGGTCATATAATCGAGGTCACCGATCTCATCGATCCGAGCAAGTATCCGCCTTCATATGTTAAGCTTGTGACCGTTGATGGAAAGATCTACGCTGCTCCATTCAAGGCCTGGGCTAAGCCCGGCTTCTGGTATAAGAAGTCGTTCTTCGAGAAGCATGGGCTTACGCCGCCCAAGACTTGGAGCGAGTTCTTAGATCTCCTTGAAAAGCTTAAGAAGATACCTGGTATAGAGGCGCCTATAGCTAGCGGCGATGGTGTTGGGTGGCCGCTCTCAGACGTGACTGAAGCCTTCATAATTGGGCGTGGTAGTCCAGACCTCCAACGAGACCTCATTGAAGGAAAGGTGACGTTTACAGATCCAGAGGTTAGGGCGGTCTTCGAAGATCTAACAGAACTCCTGAAGAAAGGCTACTTCAGTGTACCTGATGAGTGGACTGCGCAGATAGACAAGCTTTGGGCTGAGAAGTACGGCATCTACTTCATGGGCAACTGGATGACCACGATGCCTCAGGTCAAGGATGTTAAAGACCTCGGCTTCTTCCCATTCCCGGAGACTAAGGGAGCTGTCGCTGGTGGCGACTGGGTAATAATACCGAAATACACTAAGCACCTTGAGGAGGCGAAGAAGCTTCTCAAGTTCTTGGCCGGACCTAAGGGTCAGGAGATAATGGTGAGAGCTGGCGGATTCCTCGCAACTAACGTCGATGTGCCGGCCGAGGCTTACACTCCAGCGGACAAGGCGGTGGTCGATTTCCTGAAAACCGTTGATGTCGTGCCAGACCTCGACGACGCAATAGGCGGCGAGTTCCAGCGTACATTCTGGGATCAGCTGAAGCTACTGTGGACGAGCCCTGAAATGCTTGATGAAGTGTTGGAGACCTTGGCCGAGGTTCATACTAAGGCTGTGAAGAAGGGCTAAAGGGTGGCTAGGCGTGGTATGAGGCGTAACATAACCCCCCTTCTATTCCTTTTTCCCGCGCTTATCCTTCTCATAATATTCGTCTTCTATCCCACGATCGCCACCATCTGGACTAGCTTCTTAAGTTGGAGGGGCTGGAAGTCGACGGGCTTCGCAGGCCTCGACAACTATATCGATGTCCTTAGCAGAAGCAGTATAATCAACCTTCGTAGGTCGTTTCTCAAGGGACCTCCGCTCGGAGCGCTACCGCATAACATCATATGGGTGGTGATTCACGTCCCGCTATCGATGTTTCTAGGCCTCTTGCTGGCCGTGTTGTTGAGGAGGGTGAGGGGAGGCTTCCTGATAAAGTCGGTGATATTCCTCGGAATGGTGATTCCCATGGTCGTAGGCGGTATACTCCTACGCTTCATCTATGACGAACACGCTGGGGTGGTGAACGCTATGCTGAGGACGATTGGGCTTGGTTGGATGGCTAGGACTTGGACAGCCTACCCCGACACTGCGCTCCTCGCTCTGATATTTGGGTCGGTGTGGATCTGGACGGGCTTCTGCATGATCGTATACTCGGCGGGTCTTGAAGGCATACCAGAAGAACTCTATGAGGCTGCTAGGATAGATGGGGCGTCGGGGTTTCAGATATTCAGGCATATCACCATCCCCATGCTTAAGCCCGCGACCATGACCAACCTCATGATGACGGTCTTATGGGATCTGAAGATATTCGACATAGTCTACGTAGCTACCTTCGGCGGACCCGGCCGCGCGACAACCGTTCTAGCCCTTGAGATGTATCTCGACCTCTTCTTCAAGATCCCATCTAATCCTGGTACGGCGGCGGCCATAGCCACTCTGCTCACGTTGATAACCTTAGCCTTCGCGGTCTATATGGTCAGAGTAGCGATGGTGAGAAGATGAGGCAGAGAAGGACCACGATCATAGTCCATGTCATCGCATGGCTCATCGCGCTGGCTTGGATCATACCATTCCTAGGAGTCTTCATGGCGTCGATCAGACCATATAGCGAGATCGTAAGCGGATGGTGGAGCCTAGAGCAGTTTAATCCAACGCTCAACAACTTCCTCAAGGTCTGGGACCATAAGAACTATCCGCTCAGCAGGGGGTTCCTCAACTCCTTCATTATAGCTGTGCCATCAACCATAATTCCAATACTCGTGGGATCGCTAGCGGCTTACTCATTCGCTAGGTTCAGGTTTCCCACTAGAGATCTACTCTTCCTCACGATAGTGATCCTCATGAGCCTCCCCCAGCAGATGGTGATCATCCCCGTATTCCTCCTCACGAAGAAGCTTGGACTATGGAACACCTATGGAGGTCTAATCCTATTACACTCAGCCTTCGGCCTCCCCTGGATAATATTGTTCTTCAGAAACTTCTTCGCAACACTCCCAGTAGAGATTGAGGAAGCCGCAAAGATCGACGGGGCCACAGACTTCCAGATCTACTACAAGATCGTGTTGCCGACATCGCTTCCAGCCTTAGCGTCGGTCGCAGCCCTTCAATTCACATGGGTTTGGAATGACTTCTTCTTCGCCTTGATCATGCTCGCCACGCCTGACAGATGGGTTGCAACGCAGATAATTCCAGCCTTGAAGGGCAGATACTTCATACCCTGGAATCTCATAGCGGCCGCATCGGTCTTAACCATGGCGGTCCCGGTTATCGTCTACGCGCTTCTCCAGAAGTATTATGTCAAGGGTATAGTTGGCGGCGTCATAAAGGGATAGAACCGCGTATTCTGAGGGCTTAAACACTAAATCTTGCTAGTTTTATGCCGAGAACCGTGGAGGATCGTATCTGATGAGGGCTTTAGACCTACTTCACGTCTATGACTACAGCCTCAAACTCTCCAAGCGTATCCAACTTTATGACATGACTTGAGTCCCTATCCTCGAGGTGGTAGCGCTTGCCTGTGAGTGGGGAGTAGGCTCTCAAGACCTCA
Source organism: uncultured Nitrososphaeria archaeon (assembly GCA_964451435.1). Lineage (GTDB taxonomy): Archaea > Thermoproteota > Nitrososphaeria_A > Caldarchaeales > Wolframiiraptoraceae > AUK039. The sequence continues at coordinate 5,074 of CAYVHW010000032.1, forward strand.
TACTCCCCTGAGATCATTATGCTGACATCGTTGAGGGACACGACCTCATGCGGCGGGTGTAGGCAATCCGCCGTGCTATGCCAGATCCTGCTTAAGGCGCTATTCGGCCTAGTCACGATCCTCCTGCTATAGGTTAGGTTTAGGAGGTAGATTATCAGCTGTCCATCCCGCTCATATGCCTCGAACTGTAGTAGCCCGGGGCCCGTGACCCTAGCCGGAGACTCGCCCGCCACCCACCTAACGCTGTTTAAGATAAGTCTCTCATGACCTGGCAAGCCTAGACGCCAATAGAGCCTACCCAATTGGCCGGTGAAGTAGGCTATCCGCCCCCCAGGCTCCTTAGCCAATATGGCAGGCGCTTCGAGCTCGGAGCCCGCGGGGGGTGGGCTTCTACCATTCTCATACTCGTTGCCATACTCGCCGATAGGCTCTACAACTCTCCCAAGAACCTCGCCGTCAGCCGCCATCACCCTTACATGCCATGCTAGCTCCTCTGGCACCCTTCTCTCCATGAACTCTCGGTCGAAGTCGCCCCATAGGAGTAGCTGGCCGCCCGCGAACCCATCGGTCACCGCATGTTTTTTAGTTAAGCGTAGATAGGACCATGGATACTTTAGAAGCCCATCATACTCGATGCCTAGAAGCTTTGAGAGGGCGGGCTTCTTCCTCTCCACTCCCCTCTCATCTAGTAGCGACACGGTGTAGGTGGCCACAAGCCCTCCTCCCTCCTCGACGAAGCCCTCGATATGCTTGGACGCGGCCTCGCTCATCGATTGGACGTTTGCGAGAACTATCGCCTTATAGTCCTTAAAGGCGCCGACGTCGAGCTCTGAGTCTGAGATGAAGGTTACGGGTACGCCAGCCCACGTGAGGGCGTAGTAGAATCCTCTAAAGGAGTCGGTTATATGGTCTGGCCTCCGCTTACCTCCCCAATCCCTACTCCTATTTGAGTAGGCCACTCCGACGTATTTGACAGGCTCCGCATCCTCCATATACTCTTCAAGCTTCTCAAGCTCCTTGAATACCTCCGCTGCGGCCTGCTCCACGTCTGGGTTTTGGCAAAAGGTTGTGCTGAAGACTAGGTAGAAGGGGTGTCCGCCTGCGATGAAGGCCTCTCTAAGACCCTGCCTAATCGCCACGGGTGTCGTGGTCGTGGTAGTTAGCGCAGCGTGGAAGGAGTTTCTAGACGCCCAGACGTGCTTGCCGCCGCTGACCGCGCGTGTAAGCTTCACCATCTCGGCGATGAAGCCTGGTGGATTGTAGTCCGCTTCAGCGCACTCGGCGAAAACTACGTCGAGCTGCTCCTTGGCTTTCTCGACTATGGTGTTGGCCCGCCCCTTCCAGCCCGCTGGATGATTATTATATGCTAGGATTGCTGATGGCTTAGTGGATTTCACGACCTTATAGAGTTCTCTTAAGGCGTTTACGTTCACCCCATATCTCCATTCAAACGCCTCTCTATACTCGGCGCTCTCCCAATCCTCCTTTGATGGAAGCTCTCGCCCCTTCTCCTTAGCATAGCGGGCTCTACAGTATTCGCAGAAGCAAGCTCTCTCTAGATCCGGCATATATCTGAAGGAGTCTAGGAATACTCCATCGACGCCGTAGGCCAGAACTTCCCTGATCTCCTCGGCGACGTGTTTGAGGAAGGGGCTGTTTAGGCACATGAGCGGCCACCTCATCCTCTCCCCCTTAGCCAGCTTGGGATCTGTGTCCATGGCTATCGGGCTTCCATCGATCCCCCTCTGAGCCCACTCTGGATGCTTTTCGTAGAGCTTGGGGTTTGTGGTGTGGCCCACCATCGCCACCACCCTTATCCCCTTCTTCTTAGCCGCTTCGACGACCTCCTTCAAGAAGTCCCTGGAGCCGAGCTTAGGATGCTTCTCAGAGACCTTGCTATCATAGAAAGCCCTCCCCCACGCATCCCTCGCGAAGATTACGACAGTATTGGCGTGAATCCTCGCGGCCAGCTCCACGACATCCGATCCCTTCACCGCATGGACATAGACACCTGGCTCATCCTCAAAATTGAATTGGAGAACTCTCGTGAAGGGAAATTTATCCATCACATCGATCACTGAGAGATTCTCCGGGCGAGGCTTATAAGTTTCGCCACTCCATCACAACCCTCCATCGCCAATAGGCTTCTAGAGCTTCAACATTCTAGGAAAGGAATGAGTGGAAAAAGGGAGGAGTGGTTGGCGAGCTACGTTACTCTCACGAAGAAGTCTGCTCCTCGCCCTCTAACTCCTCCAGAATCTCCTTCGCCCGACTGAAGGTCACTTTCCCCTCCTCAATCATCCTCCTAGCCACGGCCTCTATCTTCTCACCGGTTGCTCCAGCGCTCATCGCTATACTTCTCGCCGCCAACCTCATATGGCCCGCCTGTATGCCCTCGGCCGCTAAGGCCCTTAGGGCGGCGAGGTTCTGGACTAGGCCGACTGCTCCTATCACCTCGGCAAGCTCTTGAGCAGACTTAACCCCTAGAATCTTTATCGCGATCCTAGCTAGCGGGTTCGTCCTCGTCGCCCCGCCGACGATCCCAACCGCTAGCGGCATCTCAAGAGATCCAACCAAGTACCCCTCTTCATCTATCTCCCAAGTGCTTAGAGGCTTATAGCGGCCTGTCCTAGCGGCATAGGCGTGGGCTCCAGCCTCAACCGCCCTCCAATCATTTCCAGTCGCTATGACGACGGCGTCAACTCCATTCATTATCCCCTTATTGTGGGTTGCCGCTCTATAGGGGTCTGCATCCGCGAAGGCCCATGCCTCGACTATCCCCTTAGCGACCTCCTCTCCTCCAACCGCCTCTGGAGGTATCCTAGTCCATGCTCTTACAAGCCTCTTATCGGCGAGGTTTGAGATTATTCTAAGTCTATACCTTCCACCCGTTATCGCGGCGAGCCTGGGGGCGACCGCCTCGGCCATGGTGTTTACGGCGTTTGCTCCCATAGCATCCTTAACGTCTACGAGTAGGTGGACGACCAGCATGGAGCCTATCCTAGAGCCCATCACCTCGGCGTTCGACTCCACGACCCTGACCTCTAGATCCTTCGCCCCCCCACCCAACTTCACCAAAACCGGGTCCATCTCATTGGCTATCTGGAGGATCTCATCCTTGGCCTTTAGAATCTCGAATCTAGCACCATAGGGATCCTCGACATCGAGTAACTGTATCTGGCCTATCATTATGGATCCCGTGCTCATCGTGTAGACCCCTCCACCGGCTCTAGTCATCTTCGCCGCATTCGAGGCGGCCGCGACGACTGACGGCTCCTCGATGGCCATGGGGATCATGTAATCCCTTCCATTTATGAGGAAGTTCACGGCTATTCCGAGTGGGAGCTGGAAGACTCCGACCACGTTCTCTATCATCCTATTTGCTAGGGCTTCATCCAAGGCTCCAAATCTCCTTAGAAGCTCAACCTCCTCATCGGTTAGGTTCGCGAACTCCTTAACCATTTGAAGCCTTTCCTTAGGCGTTAGCTTATAGAATCCTGGAATCCTCGAGGTCTTTCCTCCCCTACTCATGCTAGATTAACTCTACCCTCCAACCTATTTTGCTTTTCCGCATTCAATACCCGATCTCCCTAAGCTTCTGCCTTAAGATCTCAGCAGACCTCCTAAGCTCCTCTTCAACCCCATCGACCTCGATTATCCTCTCAACGCCCCTCCTCCCCAAGACTATTGGGACCCCTATGGCCAGATCTTTAAGCCCATACTCGCCTTGAAGAACCACTGAGGCTGGTAAGATCTCCTTTAGATCCTCGATCACAGCCCTCACCATTCGATAGATACAGGTCGCTGGGCCATAGATGGTCGCCCCCTTCCTGCTTATAACCTCCATCCCAGCCCTCCTAACCTCTTCCTGAAGCCTCTTATCTCCTTTGACTATGAACATCGTCTCTCCATGCTCGCCCATAATGAACAATTCTCCAACCCTCCCCATCAAGCTCCAAAGCCTAGCTGTGTCGAGTAGTCCGCCCATCCCGAAGACCCTCCTCCTCGACACCCCGGTTTCCCTCCAGACCAAGTAGGTCATTAAATCGACTGGATTCGTCACCACCAAGATCAGTGAGTCACCAATATAGTTCTTCAACTTCTTTGAGACCTCTCTCATTATCTCAGCATTCCTATGGAGAAGGTCGAGTCTAGTCATTCCAGGCTTCCTAGCAACTCCAGCGGAGATGATTATTAGATCCGAGCCATTTAGTAGGGAGTAGTCTGAGCCTCCGACCACCTTGATCGGCTTCTTTAAGGCGTAGGAGGCGTGGAGGAGGTCTAGGGCCTCGCCCTCAGCCAACTTCTCATTTACGTCGACCAAGGCTAGTTCATCGACCCTTAGATGGTGGATTATCGTATAGGCCGATGTGCTGCCGATCCTTCCAGCTCCAACGAACCCTAGCTTCACGGCAGATCCCTCGAAGGCTGGAGAGATAAATGCTATGCCTCTTAATAGCCCTCGACCAAATAATGATTTCTTTATACGGTTTATCGGATCTTGGAGCGTCGGGAGAATAATAGGTTCATGAGAAGCTTTAGGAGGGTCTCTGAATCCGAAAAGGATAAAAATGATTCAAGTCAGTGAATCTTAAGGTGATCTGTCGAGTTGAATAGGGATCAAGTGATTGGGGCGCTGATCTTAGTGGCGTCGGTGATCGGGATAATAGTCTATGGATGGATCTTATTCTTCACGGAGTGGACGATCCTCCTACTCCAGATAACAGGATTTGTGGCCGTTGCCGCGGTCCTAGGAATCTTGGCTTGGATCGGATATACTCTGGCGACGACTCCGCCGCCGAAGCCTATTGAAGAGATAGAGAAGGAGCTTGAAGGAGAGGATAAGGAGTCTTCAAAGGAGTCGAGTGATGAGAAAGAAGGATGAAGAGATCGAGCAAGGCGGCGGAGAGGGATGATTATTATGAAAAATTAATCATAAGAAGCCTTGGCTAGAAAGGTTGAGGTCTTGAGAAGACATACTTTCTCGGATAAATCCTCTTTGGCCATGCTCATTCTATGAGAGAATTGTGGTCTTAGCTAACTCGTTTTCATCATTTTACAGGGTCTTCGGCGAGGCCATGCTTGGAAAGTTTTATCAAGCAGACGTGAAAGACTAAACAGTATAGGGTGGAAGATCGTGAAGCTCATCTCGGTTAAGATGCCTGAGGCCATGATTGAGGGGATGGATGAATTGGTTAGGAGGGGGGTTTATCCGAGTAGGAGCGCCGTTATGAGAACTGCCGTCAGAGACCTTCTCAAGAAGGAACTATGGAAATAACGGCCTAAATCTTTCGAACGGGATTCTTCGCTCCGCAGACCTCGCAGACCAAGAATCTAAGCCTCTTCTCAGCGACTATCTTTGTGTCGAATCCTCCGCAGAGCGGGCACTTCACGAACTCCTTGACATAGAGCTTTAGAAGTCTTCGAAGCTCATCGTTTGAGAGCTTTCCTTGGATCATGAGCCTCTCATTATCCAATACTCCAGGCTTTCCAGACTCCTTGAAGATGAATCTCGCTAAGTGTCTTGGATCTCTGTTGAGCTTCTCGGCCAAGTCCTTGAAGTTCGTTATTATCGTCCTCCTAGCCTCGTGGATCAGTACCGGATTTAGGATTATCGCCCTATCTCCACGCTTTCCAATCGTTTCAGGGAGCTCTGACATAACCCTATCTAGGAGCTTCTCGTAGCCCTCCCTCCTCCTGATCAGATCTTCCCAGCTCAAGCCTCCACTCGAACCCTAATTAATCTATAAGTTAAAGGTTGCGGAGATTTCGAGGCGTGAGGGAGTATTGGATTAAGGATCAATCTCTAGCTGAGAGGGGAAGGAAGAGGATTGCTTGGTCTGAGACTCAGATGCCTGTCCTGATGGAGATTAGGAGACGGTTCTCCGAGGAGAAGCCTCTAAGAAACATTAGGGTTGGGGCATGCCTCCACATAACCACCGACACGGGCGTCTTGATGAGGGCTTTAGCGGCTGGTGGAGCTGAACTATATCTCTGCGCATCTAATCCCCTCAGCACACAGGATGATGTCGCGGCGGCCTTAGTCGAGGAGGGAGTTCACGTCTATGCTTTTAGGGGTCAGACCGAGGAAGAATACTATAGATGTTTAGGATACGTCATCGCCTCCAAGCCCATGATAACGATGGATGATGGAGCGGATCTGATATCAGCCATCCATAAGCTCAGATATGGTATCCGAACGAGGGAGCTCGACTACCTCAAGGACATCGTCAATGGAATGGACTTTGAGGAGCTTGTTAATGGGATCGTGGGCGGATCTGAGGAGACCACGACCGGGGTCATCAGGCTTAAGGCGCTGGCCAGGGAGAAGAAGCTCCTCTACCCGGTTATCGCGGTCAATGACGCTGAGTCGAAGAGACTCTTCGACAATCCTATCGGCACAGGTCAATCAGCCTTGGATGGGATTGTCAGGGCCACGAACACCCTCTTGGCTGGAAGG
>CAYVHW010000033.1:0-11057 GCA_964451435.1 uncultured Nitrososphaeria archaeon
TGAAGACCGATAGGCTTGGAAGACCTTGGCAAGCCCCCTACGCCATGAGGAAGCTCGAAGCTCTCCTCCAAGACCATGGATACAACGCGGCCATAATCGACCCAGACCACCTACATAAACACCTAGATCATGCAAAGATACTGATGTTAAGTCATCACGATTACTTCGCGCTATGCCCGCCGAGTTCTGAGTGGTGGCTAGTGACGAAGCAAGAGCCCGTGAATGCTCGGAGCTTTAGGAGGCTTATGGAGAAGCCTGAGCTTAAGCGGGCGAAGAAGAATGGGTTGAAGATAATTGTCGGCGGCCCGGCTGGATGGCAGTGGCTCTATAAGACCGATCTTTGGGAGAAGTGGGGCGTCGACACGGTCGTTGACGGAGAGGGTGAGCGAATAGTCCTAGACTTGGTCGAGAAGGTTTACTCCGGAGAGCCCTTGCCGAGATATGTCTTCGTAGGCCCAAACGATGTCCCGATGATCGAGGAGATCCCGAAGATCAAGCACGCCAGCATAAACGGCTTAATCGAGATCATGAGGGGGTGTCCAAGACACTGCAAATTCTGCTCGGTAACCCTCAGACCCCTAAGATATATCCCATTAGAGATGATCGAGGAGGAGATGCTGGTCAACGTCAGGGAAGGTGTTAAGGGAGGAATCCTACACTCAGAGGATGTCCTACTCTATGGGGCTAGAGGACTTAGATTGAATCCAGACGCCCTGATAAAGCTCCACAAGCTCGCCAGAAAACACCTAGAGACGATCGCTTGGAGCCATGCGAGCCTAGCGGCGATAAAGAATGCCGAGGAGGAGTATGGATTGATCTCGAAGCTTAGGGAGATAATCTGCGAGGACGGCGTCCAGGATTACTGGGGAGTCGAGGTCGGGATAGAGACGGGATCCGTCAAGCTTGCGAAGAAGATAATGCCAGCTAAGGCCGCACCGTATCCAGCGGAGAAGTGGCCGGACGTAGTTGAGGACGCTTTCGCCATCATGCATGAAAATAATCTGATTCCAGCCGCGACCCTGATCTTGGGCTTACCTCAAGAAGAGCCTGATGATGTGGTTAAGACGGCCGAGCTCCTCGATAGGCTTAAGCCCTATAGGAGTTTGATAGTTCCGATGTTCTTCGTCCCGATGGGGGTCTTGAAGGATAAGGATTGGTTCACGACTTTCAAGGTCTCGGATGAGCATATAGAGGTGATGAGGAGATGTTTATGGCACTCGGTTAGATGGGCTGAAGAGATAATCGAGAAGTTCTATCTTAAGGGATGGAGCAAAATCCCGCTCAAGCTTATGTTAAAACTATTCCTAAGATATGTGAGGTGGAAGGCTAGATCTGTCGAGGAGAAGATGGGGTTAAGGCCGAAGATCGTGGAGACGCCTCTCATCAAATATTGAGAACATTTATTGAATACCGCGTTACTCTCCCCAATCCTCTGAGATCTCCTCAGCCTCCTTAAGCCTCATGTTCCCATTTTCATCGACTTCGAGCTCAAGTTGTGCGCCGCATTCCTCGTGCTCGAAGAGTTCTCCGGGTAATGCGTCGTCTGGGATCTCGATCTCTCCCCCGCAGACTGGGCACGTTAGGGTCGGCATGTCAACACCTCGACCAAGTTATCATCATCAAGCATTTAAGCTTTAACGGCTTCATCTCAGAGATCATGGGAGGATTCTTGTGCCTCTTCCGCCTTCTATGGCTGAGAGGGGGTCTTCGATTAAGCCGGATGAGATTATCGCCGCCCTCACCCCATTCTTCACGGCTTTAACGCATAGCATGACCTTCCTATTCATTCCGGCGCCGATCTTCTCCTTAATCTTCTCGAAGTCGTCGGCACGGAGTTCATGGATAAGTTTTCCATCTAAGATAAGTCCTTCAACGTCTGTTAAGATCAAGAGCTTCTCGGCTTTAGTTGCCATCGCGATGGCCGACGCCGCTTGATCAGCGTCGACGTTTAAGAGCTCGTGCTTAGATCCAATCGCTATTGGGGAGATCACGGCGAGGTATCCGGAGTCCAAGATCTTCTCCAAGAACTCTACGTTGACCTCCTTTATCGAGCCCGTATACCCTCCCCTGATGACTCTTTTCCTGCCTCTCTCATCGACTATTATGAGCTTCTTCTTCCTAATGGCCTTCAATAGTCCTCCATCGGCGCCGCTGAGCCCTATAGCCTTAACCCCTAATGCCTGTAATCTCGCGACTATCTCCTTGTTTAGCTTCCCAGCCATTACCATGACATATACTTCAAGCTCCTTCTCATCCGTGTATCTACTCCTTATCCCGCTTGGAGATGTTATGAACCTCGGCTCTAAACCCATCAGCCGCTCATATCTCGATACCGTGTCTCCGCCTCCATGAACAAAGATCAACTTTCTTCCAAGCTTGAAGTGTTTGGCCAAGCTCTCCAAGATCTTATCGAGGTTTGCTTCAAGCGCTCTCCCACCAGCCTTGACGACTATCATCAACATCCCTCCTACGCTGGCTTGAGCGGCGGGAAACTTAACCCATCGCGCTCATCAAATCCCATCATCAGATTAAAGCTTTGAACGGCTTGACCGGCGGCTCCCTTAACCAAGTTATCTATCGCGGCCATGAAAGCAGCCCTCCCAACCCTCTCCTCAACCGCGAAACCCACATCACAGAAATTGCTCCCAATAACATACTTTGGATCCGGGTATCCGACTGGAGGCCCCCTGACGATCCTGATGAATGGCTCATTCCTGTAGGTGGAGATGAATGATCTTAAGATCGCCTTCTCATCGACGCCCTCCCTAAGCCATGTATGAGCCGTGGCTAAGGCCCCCCTAATGGCCCCGACCGCGTGGGGGACTAAGGCGACCCTAATCTCCTCACCGGCCAGCCTTGAAAGCTCTTGCTCGACCTCGGCCACATGTCTATGGCCTGATGCCTCATAGGGTCTGATCACGTTCGCCCGTTCTGGGTGATGGGTTCCAGCCCTAGGCTTTCTACCAGCCTCACTACTACCCACCTTCACGTCAACCGCTATATGATCGAAGTCTATTAGATGCTCCTTTATCGCTGGGATTAGGGCGAGGATGGCCGCGGTGGAGTTGCATCCAGGCGAGGCCACGAGCTCAGCCCTCTTGATCTCCTCTCGATGGAGTTCTGGAAGCCCATAGACAGCCTTCTCCAATAGATCTGGATGTGGGTGCTCCATCCCATACCATCTCTCATAGTCTTCCGGATTCTTCAGCCTATAATCTGGGCTTAGATCTATGGCCTTAACCCCAGACTCAAGGATTCTTGGAACATAGTTTATCGAGGCCTTAGCTGGCAAGCTTAGAAAGATTAGATCCGAGTCTAGAAGCTTGTCGAGATCAACCCTCACGAATCTCATTAGCTTATAATATCCGCGTAGATGTGGGTGGACGTGGGTTATGGGCTTTCCAGCATATTCTCTCGATGTAGCGGCAACTACCTCAGCCCTTGGATGGGTTGCTAAGATCCTTAGTAACTCTCCACCCGTGTATCCGCTCGCGCCTATAATCGCCACCTTAACGCTCATCTCTTAAGCACCAGCTTGACGTATTTGGCGAGCCTCTCAGCGACATCTATCTTGGTCGCCTCCATAAATCCCTTAAACTCTGGGACGCCGTTCACCTCATTGACAAGATAGTTCTCGCCGTCATGGAATAGGTCTATAGCCATAAATTCTCCGCCGATCACTTCCGCTGCCTTGACCGCGAGCTCCGAAAGCTCTTCATCGAGCTTGACCGCCTCAACCCTACCGCCCCTCGCTACATTGCTCCTCCAATCTCCCTTAGCCGCGCTCCTCATGATCGCTCCAAGAGGCTCTCCTCCAAGAACTAGAACCCTGTAATCGTGGTCTCCACCACCTATATAGCGTTGGATTATATGGGTCTTCGCGGACTGGCTTAAGAGGAGTTCTCTGTGCTCAACTATGCTTTGAAGGGTTTGATGATCCTTCACCAAGGTCACGAGCCTACCCCAAGAACCTATCGGAGGCTTGTCTATCGCAGGATAACCTATCATCTTTCCAGCCTTCTCAGCAGCCTCGGACCCAAAGGCTATCATGCTCTTCGGGAAGGGTATTCCAGCCTGCTTAAACCTGCTTAGGGTTAAGATCTTATCTCCCGCGAACATTATGGAGATCGAGCTGTTTATCGCCTTAGCCCCAACCGCCTCCCTGAGAGAGGCAGAGTAGATCGCCCTAATCATAGAGATGGGTCTTATCAAGGCCACTGGAGCCGCCTGATCGCTCCAAGAGAGTGGAGAATACTTCACATTCGTTAGCTTGAGCTCGATCCCAGAGCTCTTTAAAGCCTTCATTATGAGCTTCTCCTCAAGCCTTGGGACATCGTAGAGTAGCTCGACCTCCCCGCCCATCCCTAAGACTCCTTCATAAAATCGAGTTTTCTCCTATAAAAATTTGACCAATACCTAAAAAATCTAAAAAAATTAAAAATGAATTGCCGTTGGACATGAAGCTTTAAGGGCTTGGCTCGGATGCTAGGGATTCTTTGAGGGATGATAGCCCTGAAGGAAAAATAAGAATTATTAAGGAGTCTTCATGGAATTTTGATGAGAAGCGGATGCCTGTTAAGCGTAAGAGCCGTGGGAGGAGGAAGGGCGATAAGGGCAAGGAGGGCTTTGTTCAATGCGATAATTGCGGGGCTCTAGTGCCGAGGAGTAAGATCCAGAGGGTTACTAGGAGGGTCTCACTCGTTAGGGGAGATTTGGCGCGAGAGCTTAAGGAGAAGGGGGCATATATCGCCGAGAACGTGGTCGTTAAGAACCTCTGTATAAGCTGCGCGATCCACTACGGTATCCTCAAGGTTAGGGCTAGGGAGAGGAGGAAGGCGAAGCCATTCATCTAACGAGACTACAATCCATAAAGTAAGTCTTACAGATTTTCTCCAATATCCTTATTTCCTCCTCGAGGAGACTCAGTTTTGGGATGAAGGGATTATATGCGCTCGCCGCCATATCCCTCGCGATCTCCCTGCTCGCAGCATTCGGCTTAATCATAGTACATTATAGGTTGATGACATTGGATTCAAGGCTTTCGGCGATCTCGTCAGAGATCTCGAAGCTTGAAGGTAGGATGATAAAGCTTGGAGAGAGTCTAAGCGAGCTGACCTCTAATAAGTCGCAACAGGTGATCGTGGTTGAAGAGAATATAACAGCCCCTGAGCGAGTGTATGAGCTTGTCAAAGACTCTGTGGTGATGATAAAAGCAATAACTGTGGTCACAACCTTCTTCGGGAAATCATATCGGCCTGTCGAGGGGTCGGGATTCGTCTACGATAAGGAGGGGCATATAGTCACGAACTATCACGTCGTCGAGGGGGCGGTTAGGATCGAGGTCTATTTCCCGGATAAGAGCATGTATGAGGCGAAGCTCGTTGGAGCGGACTCATATCTCGACATAGCTGTTCTGAAGATAGATGCTAGGGACAGAGTGCTAAAGCCATTAACCCTTGGAAACTCCTCGAAGCTTAAGGTGGGTCAGCCTATAATAGCTGTCGGAAACCCCTTTGGATTCAGGGGAACCCTCACGACTGGAGTGATAAGCCAGCTCGGGAGGCTCCTCGAAACGGGTAGTAGTAAGAGGCCGATCCCAGACCTAATCCAGATAGATGCTGCCATAAATCCGGGGAACAGCGGAGGCCCCTTGCTCGACTACTCTGGAAGGGTTGTTGGGATAACGAATGCTATCTGGTCTAGGACTGGGGAGTTTGCGGGAATAGGGTTCGCGATACCATCAAACATAGTCTCAAGGGTTGTGAACTCGATCATAACCACTGGAAAATACGAGCATCCATGGATAGGGATAAGTGGGATTGACGTGAACCCCGAGATAGCGGATCTCATAAACCTCTCCAAGCCCGCAGGATTCCTAGTCATATACGTCAGCCCGGGGAGCCCCGCGGATAAGGCTGGTATAAGGGGAGGGACGAAGACCGTTAAGCTATCAAACGGGTTGGAGATAAAGATAGGTGGAGACGTGATCATCGGAATAGATGGGGTTAAGGTTCTGGGGCTCGGGGACATCCTAGCATACCTAGAGGAAAAGCTCAGGCCGGGGGATAAGACGACCCTAACCATAATTAGGGATGGAAGAGAGATGAAGGTAGAGATAACCGTAGGAAAGCTGCCAGCGTAAAAGGATATTTTATCCGCGAAGATCTAAGAAGATTGAAGGAGATGTTCACCCCGAGAGACATCGAGGTAAAGCTTCTAAGCTATGGCCCAAGGACAAAACTCAAGATAGATGATAGGGAGTTTCAGGTCGAGCCAGATCTCCTAATAGCCTTGGAGGGAATCGGAACATTTAAGGGAGTAACCCTCGAGGAAAGGCTTCAAGAATTTCTGAAAGCCGGAAAAGATCTCGAGAAGATTGCATTCAAGATGCATCAGGAGTCCACGAGAAGAGGCCATGCATCGCTGACCACCTCTCTATCGCTTCAACTCGAGATTAACGTATGTAGTCGGGTTGCCTCCATGCTCCTAGTCTCCCCGCCCTTCGCATCATATCTACAAGAGTCTCAGAGAAGGAGAAGGCTTCAATCAAGCGACTTCATGATCCCCGAGGAGATCGCCTCAAGTCAAGCGCTTAAGAGGGAATTTGAGAGGGTGGTGAACTCGTGTTATGAGGCTTATAGCTGGATGATTGAGAAGGGGGTTGAGCTTGAAGATGCTAGATATGTTCTCCCATTGGCGTCGAAGACCTCCCTCTTCATAAGCTCAAGCCTAGAATCGCTCATCGGATTCATCCTAAGATCGCGTGAAGATTCATCGGAATATTATCCTGAGGAGCTGGCGTTGATAGGCCGATTAATCGAAGAGAAGGTTTCATCCATAGCGCCCGCGCTCTTGAGGGCGAGAATGGATTTCAAAACGCCTCTCCCAACATATCCATACGCGAACCCCTATAAGCCTGAAGATCCATTGATGGAGTCGATCATAGCCGATGCGGGTTATCCTGATAAGCCCATGCTATTGGGTTTGAACGTTTATCCAAGGGCTGTGGAGCATGCTGGAAATCTACTAAGAGATCCATCCATGGCCGCCTCCCTAAACCCATTCATCCAAGCCCTATTCCTCGAACCATTATCGCTCGTGGCCTACCATCAATCGATAAGGCATCGAACAGTCCCAACGGCGGTTGAATCTATATACTCCGCCGCTAGAAGAGCCTTGAGAGATCCGAGGAGAAACTCGATAATTCCCCCAAAGATAAAATCCTCTGAGAACATCATGAGGAGATTTTACGACACAATACAAGCCATGCTCGAATCCTATCAGAGATTCTTGGATGAGGATGTGAGGCCATCGGATGCAGCTTATCTCCTACCTCAAGCCCTCAAGATCTATGTGGCGAGAATGTATAATGCGTTCAACCTCCTCTGGCCTCAGGGATATGTGGCCACGAGAACATGCAGTCGTGCCCAGTGGGAGGAGAGGGAGGTGGCGTATGAGATCTGGAGGAAGGTTAGGGAGAGGTATCCCGAGCTTGGAGAGTTGATGGGGGAGAAGTGTAAGATATTGGGATACTGTCCGGAGAGGGAGTGGTGTCCGATAATCTTGAAGTATAGGAGTTATGGTGATGAGGAGCATAAGCGCCTCCAACGGACTTAATCGAGAAAGAAAAACATAAGATATGATCATTTCCTCACGATTATGTGGAGAGGTCTACCAAAGCATGGGCGGGTTTGTCGAGAGATGGAGTTCAGACTAAATGGATGATCTCAATGTTTTCTTTGGCTATCGCGGCGGCGGGCTTTATCCCATAATATCTACACGAGAACACCGTAAGCAACCTATCATTGAATAGGTAGCCGTATCCCTTGTCCTGGGGTTCATGGGCTCTGATCATCAGGTTAAAGCGATTCTTATCCATGAACTCGTTGAACGCCTTCCATCCAAATAGTTTCGCCCCACCTCCTCTCCAGCTCGGCGCAAACCACTCTATATCCTCGCATGGATCGTTCCACACAAGTTGAAATGCTATAGGGTCTCTCGGATCGACCTCACCCTTCGGAAGAGAACGGATTTCCTCAACCCTTTCCAATCCCTCGGCAACGCCTCCATGGACGCATATGATCCTATTTGGGAGTATGGCGGCGTAGGGTAGCTGGGAGAACAGTTCCGCGAACTCTCGATAGAGTTTCTCGCCATATCTCGACGCTACTACTGAGTGGAAGCCATACCAGAGATTCATCTGAGCAGACTCATGATTTCCCCTGAGCATTATCAGTTTATTCCCCCAGCTGAGCTTGTGTTCGAGCAACGTCACTATGTTCTCGACCTGCTTCGGCCCCCTATCAACATAATCTCCTAGGAACAGTAGGTTTAGCCCTAAGCTCTCCGCCTCTCTGAGCGCATTTCGGGTTGTGTCGGCGTCTCCATGAGTGTCTCCCACTATTAGAAACTCTCCCCTCTCTTGGATTATCAGCTGAGGCTCTCTCGAAAATATCTCGAAGGATTCTTCGATAAGTCTGTGGATGTGCTCGTAATTCAAGTTCATCCAACAGATTTGGCTTCGAGAGGCTCTTAAACTTTAACGACCTTGTGGAAGAATAGGTTTAGAGCGGCTGATAAGGCGAATGATGGGAGGCTTGCCCCTATCTGGGGATAGAGGTTTGTGATCGTGAAGTATAGGACTATGCCGATGAACCATGAGATCAATTGTCCGACACCAACTCTCTTAGATCTCTCATAGAACTCCTCGACGCGGAAGCCTCCCTCCCTCTTTCTGGCCGCATATTCCGAGACCACTACTCCGAGTAGGGGGACGAATAATCCACCTATCATCAACAGAAACCACTCATACTTTTCAAGTGGAATCGTTGCGGCGAGAATCACTCCCAGAGCGGCGGCGGAGAGGATGAACTTCCACTGCCTGGTCTTCGGGGAGATGTTTTGGAGCGAGACCGCTGTTGAGTATATGTCGGCGAAGGCGTTATCGGTCTCATCCACTAGGATCAATATTAGGGCTAGGTTTCCGAGGAAGAGCATCGAGATCGAGGATACAATATCCCTTATCCCCATGATCAAGGCTATCGAGGCTCCGAGAAAATAGAACCAGGTGTTCGCGAAGGTATATCCTAGAAACGTTCCGAGGAAACCGCTCCTCGAATCCTTCGAGAACCTGTTATAGTCTGAGATCAGAGGCCACCAAGAGATCGGCATGGCTATCACAAGATCTAGGGCGAGGAGGATGGGGAGGCTTCCATCGCCTGGCTTGAAGAGGATCGTGGATATATTTGGTCTTGAGAATGCTTGGAAGGTTATCCAAGCGGTTGAGAAGTATACGAGCCAGATGGCCACCTTCTCAAGCCACTGCCTAACGACCATCAGCGGCCCTCCCAAGGCCAGAGCCGTGCACCAGATCGCGAAGACGATGATCCAGAATGGCTTGGTATATTCTCCTAGAATTGGCCCCGAGATGTTTGAGGCGGCGGCGCCCATTATCATCAGCTCAAATCCAGTCCACCCAACTAGCTGTATGACGTTGAGGATGGTGGGTAGATATGATCCGACCCTGCCTAGAATCGGTCTCAAGCTCACCATTGTTGGAACTCCATAATCGCTTCCGATCAAGCCCGCCAATGCGAGGAAGATGCTCCCGATAATCGATCCGAGAAGCGATATGAGAAAGGATTCTAAAAGACCTAGTGCTGGGACGAGGAGGGAGCCCGCGACGAGCACGAGCAACCCAACCCCTAGGCTCGACCAGAGGACGAAGAGGTCTATCGTCCTGAGGATTCTAAATCGTTGGGGGACGGGCTCTATCCCCCACTCTGGAGGCGCTCTAAGCCTCGGTAACCTCATTCAGGATTACGCGTTATATTCCAAATATAACTATTCCTTTGAGGGCAAAACTCTTCGATAGATGTCGTCGCTGAGCTTTCGGCCTGTCCTTCTCTCCCACTCCTCGATTGGAATCGAGTACATCTTTTGAACGAGCTCTCTATACCATTCTGGGAGTATGTTGAAGGCGCAGAAGGGAACTATCCTCCCGTCGGGCATGAGATAGTGTATCGCGCATCTCCTAACCCTCTCAACATCATAGTTATACTTGTCCTGGAAGTGCATCATCCCGATGAACATGCTCCTCCTATGCCAGTCTCCAACGCTCTTATAGTCGTGTTTTATCAAGACGTTGAGCAGCATCCTCGTGACATTCATGCCGGTCGGAGCCCTCTTCTCATCTATGAATTTCCTGAAGTTCCAGAGGATCTTTGAGGCGGCTATGGCCTTACTCCTCCCAGATTCGATCTCGTCAGCCCTATCTTGGAGATACTTCAATAACCCATCAACATCTATGAAATTCGTTATCGGAATAATCCTATCGCCATCCTTAAAGACATAGGTTCCAGCGCCACATGCAAAGTGAACTGACAGCTCGTATTTGGGCTCCTTGGTGAAGGCCTCGATGAGATGAGTTACCGGAACACATGCGGGAACCGGGAACCAGGCGTCCGCTGGGATCTGCCCATCCGTTTGCTCCTCGATCAGATGTATACAATCAGGGATGGTTATCCTAAACCTCTCCCTCTCCTTTCTCGGCATCATACCCGTCAAGGAAACCGGCTGGAAGTTCACCGCCCTCACAACATCGACGTTCTCGAATCCAAACCTCACTATATCTCCTAGCTCGTGATCATTTACGGTCTTTATCACGGTTGGGACGAAGACTATTCCATCGTTCAATTTCCTAGCGTTCTCCAAGATCTTCGGGATCTCCCAGTAATTCTTGGGATTAGTCTCAGGCGTGACTCCATCCATGCTTAGGTAGAGGTTGCTGACCCCCGCCTCCTTAACCCTCCTATAATACTCAAAGTCATTCGCAAGCCTAATCCCATTTGTGTTCAACATCACGTGATCGACCCCCTCCTCCCTGATCATCTTAATGATCTCGGGTAGATCGTCTCGAAGAGTTGGCTCACCGCCCGTGAGCTGGACAGAGTTTCCGGCAACAGGTCTCATCGACCTCAAAACCCTAACCATCCTCCTAATCTCCTCAATACTCGGCTCATACACATATCCAGCCCTCTCAGCATAGAAGAAGCAGT
>CAYVHW010000034.1:0-10919 GCA_964451435.1 uncultured Nitrososphaeria archaeon
ATCCCAGCATGCGGTAGAATCTTATCGGTCGTCGGCATCAAGCCGAGTAAGCTTAAGGAGGTGTCGAGGGAGTCGACTCTAACAGACTTCTTCTAACATCCTCTCGCTCTTAACGCGGCCACCTTCTATCGAAGTAGATGTTCTTTCCATGTGCCGATAGGGGTATGCCTAGGGCGACGCTGCATTTAATCATCCCAAGCTTTATCGCCGCGACCCCGGCCGAGAACATAATCCTGTTATCGACGTTTAGGATTGATGCTGTTTTGACGGCTGATCCAACAGCTATCCCTAGATCTATGAGCTGGAGCGCGCAGTTCGGCCCGGAGTAATCTTTTCTAACTCTCTTCTCGGCTTTCTTAAATTCTTCGCATCCATCGTATCCGCATCCACCGCAGTCGAGTTCCTTCGCCCTATCCCCTCTAACGCCTATCAATAGCACCGCCGACGACCTTCTAATGTTTTCAGCGTCTCTTATGAAGAATCCTCGACCAGTCTCGCGGCCGATCTCCTCCATCTTATCTGCGAGTCTCTCAAGATCTCCGCGATCCTCCAATAACGCGATCTCTATATCATCTATTCCTCTGGCCTTTGGTGCTGTTCTAGCGCTTATCGCCATGAGCTTAGCCGCCTCGACCACAGCATCTCCCAGATCCATACTCGGCTACTTGGCATAGACTTCTTAAAAACTTGTAGAACCTCTTATAACGTCCCAGTGAGATTATTGTGTCGATGTCGATGGAGGAGTATCTTGAGGCTCTTAGAGAAGCCGCCGAGGAACTTAGATCGATAGATTTTGAGGTTCCGATAATATTTCATGACGATGCGGATGGGTTATGCTCGGCGGCGATAGCGTCCACGGCCTTGGAGAGAGCTGGGATCAGACACGAGCTATATTGTGTTGAGAAGCTTCATCCAGCGATAGTTAAGCTCATCCACTCAAAGGGCTATAAGCTCTACATCTACCTCGACATAGGATCTGGTAGGGCTGATCTGATAGCGAAAAATGTTGAGGAACATGATTCGAGGGCGATCATAATTGATCACCACGATCCTAGGAGAGTTGAGAGCGAGAGAATAATCCACCTAAACCCAGAACTCTATGGATTCAGCGGCGAGACCGATGTAAGCGGAGCGACGGCAACCTACCTATTCATGAGAGAGTTGTCGAGGCTCGATGACGCTGCCTGGATGGCCGTCATAGGATCGGCCGAGATACCAGGAGACTTGAGGAGCTTGAATAGGATTCCGCTTGAAGACGCCGTTAAAGCGGGTGACGTCGAGGTTAGGAGGGCGAGGGGTCGGGAGCGCTATCTGATAAAGTTCTTGAAGAAGCCTTGGAACAAGCTATCATCAACCCTAACGGCCATGGGCAGCGTGGGATACTATAGGGGCGGCCCATATCTCGCGGTCGAGTTCTTGAAGAGGAGGGCTATCGACGAGGGTCGCGCAAGAGAGTTCGAGGAGCTTAGGAGGAAGAGGTTTAGCCAAGCCTTCGCGATCTTGGCGAAGAAGGGGTTGAAGGTCGATGGGATGGTTCAATGGTTTCATCTAGGAGACCTCTTCAAGGGCTTGGGATCGAAGACCATCGGAACATTCACATCTATGCTTAGCTATCGGAGGACATGCTCACCCAACAGATACTTAATCGGGTTCATGAGATTTGAGAAGAGCCTTCCAAGGATCGGAGAGATAGAGGGAGAATGGGTTAAGGCGTCGATAAGGACCCCGAAGCACGTGGCGGACGAGATCAGGGCTGGAGAGCTTCCACCCGCGTCGGAGCTCACCGTTAAGTCCGCTGAGAAGGTTGGGGGGTCTGGAGACGGCCATAGCTTCGCGGCGTCAGCCCTAATCCCAGCTGGAAGAGAGGAGGAGTTCATCGAGGAGTTTAACCGCTTGATAAAGGATTTTACGAGATCCTAACGCCGTATCCAATCTTAGATGAGATGATCCTATAGTCTGGAAAGACCTCCCTTAGATGTGCCTCGACTCTAGCTAGATCCTTTCCCTCGACTAGGGCGTGTGCAGCCTTACCGAGCATGTTTTGAGCATAGCCTATGGTTGGAAGCCTTCTAAGAACCTCGAAGACCTCCTCAACCTCCCTAGTCACGAAGCCAGCCTCCCATGCGAAGGCTCTGGCCTGCTCGAGGAAGTTCTCGGGGGTAGGCTTCTTTAAGACCTCCTTCATCCTCCGATCCCCTATCTTCTCGACCTCCCTAAGCCTTTCAATATCTCCTAAGATCTCGCTCGTTTTGAGGACTCCCGCGACGACCGACACCAATCCAGCCTCAGATGGGAGGGGGATCGAGTCTATCATGAGCCTCGGCGGAGCTCCCTCCCTCAACACTAGAATCAATCCGCCTGAGAGTATCCCAGCCTCGCTATTCAATCCAGTTTTGCACTTGAGCTCGATTTCATGCGTGATTCTACAGGCTTCGAGGAGGGTCATGCCCCTGCCGGAGAGCTTTGAGAGGATGAGGATCACTCCAAGGGCTGAGGCGGCGCTAGTCCCGAACCCCGTCGCTATCGGAACACCCATCCTATGCTTGATCCTAATGCTTCCCTTGAGGTTCAATGCTCTTCTCATGTATTCAGCTGCCTCGATCGATGGGGGGAAATGCGTTATCGAACCATTGACCAAGACCGATGATGAATCCTCTCCATCCAAGTCGAGCTCTACCACGGTCTCTACACCGTTAGCGAGAGCGAATCCCCCTCCAATAGCCCCAATCTCGATAGGATCCTCTCTAAGCTCCCCATTCCTAAAGATCTTTGGGGAGAATATGCTTGAGAGCGGCGCCGGGATCTTAGCGAAACCCCTTTTAACGTTCAACCTCTTCCACCTTTCTCAAAGCTCGTGTGGCTAGCTGCGGCATCGCGCGGACTATTGCGTAGATCAGGGGTGGGAGGATGAAGTATAGGAATGGGATCTCGGTTAGATAGGTCCAGAGGAACCAGACTACTGCAGCTATCAGCGGCGCGTTCTTAACCTCCCCGATCGGTAGGACGAAGAATTGGCTGAATCCCCATAAGCCTAAGCCTATGATCGCGCTTCCAACCATCAATCCAATCGATGATGCGTAGAGTATTCCTAGATAATCTCTTCGAGCTAGGGCGACTATAGACCCGAAGCCGAAGACAAGTAATGCCGTTATAAAGAAGATTAGGGCCACGGATTCCTCGATCAATCCGAGATAGTAGAGGAGCCATGAGAGAATTAATGGGATCAATTGGATTGTTATCGCGGCCACGAGCTTTCCAGCCCCGGGCTTATGCCAACGCCTCGCCAAGACACCTATTGTATAGAATCCTAGGAAGTTTGATGGAACCCCCACACTCAAGCTCAGGAGAGGATTACCATGGATTACCATATCGCTTATGAAGATCCCTATTGCAGCCCCTATCCCACCTATCCAGGGGGAGAAGATGATCGAGAAGAGGGCTGGAACCACGACCGCTGGCCAAAACCTAACCGTCCCGAAGATCGGGGTGAATAGGCCGAGATAGGTCAAGTATCCGACCGATGCATAGAGGGCGGCATTAAGGGTTATGAGAGAGATCTTTAGCGTGGGCCTAATTTCACCATAGCTTCCCATCATATTCACCTCACATCACGGCATCATCGCGGCTCCTCATCAATTCCATAATAAGAGATCAAAATAAGGATTTTATCTTGAAAATCAATATTAATCAGGACATCATCGTATGGCCGTGAGCGGCGCGCGGTGGAGAATTCTTAGGAGTGTAATGAGGAGTGGGAGCTCCCTAGTCATAAGCCTACCGAGGGTCTGGGTTAAGAGCGTGGGGCTGAGGAACGGCGACCGAGTCGAGGTCAGGATCGCTGGAGACTCCTTAATCATTTCCCCGACGGTCGGCGAGGAATCGCATAAGATCAGGCTCGAATATAGGGGAGACATCAGAGCCATGATAAATAAGATCGTCGCAGCATACCTCCTCGGATACGATTCGATCGATGTGATCATTCCTAAGCAGCTTAGAAGCGACTTAGAGAAAGAGTTCCTCTCAGTTAAGGATAGGTTGATGGGCCTTGAGATGGTCGAGGAAGAGGAAGCCAGCATCACGCTTAGGATGATGATCGATCCACTCGGGCTTAAGCCAAGCGAGATCTTGAGGAGGATGTGGAGGATCTCTAATGATATGCTGAATGACGCCCTAGAATCCCTCCTCAACCACGATCTCAAGCGCTCAAAGCTCCTTGAGATGCGAGAGGGAGACATGGATAGGCTATACTTCTACATGGTGAGGATTCTTCGAAAGAGCGCCCTAAACCCAGCCCTCAGAGCGGCCTTAAAGCTCTCAAGCCTAGAGCTCCTAGACTATAGGTTGACGGCATACTTCTTGGAGAACATCGCCGACAAAGCATACGAGCTGATAAAGTTCATCGACATAGATCAAGGCAAGTTGCAGAGGAACATGAAAAAGGTCAGCGAGATCCTCTTAGAAAACCATCATCACTCGATGGAGGCCTTCCTCAATGGAAGATTAGACGCGCTATTAACCATAAAGAAGAACCTTGAGGAGCTGACAAAGCTCCTGACCCTTTCAAACCTAAGCTATCAGCAACTTAGATTGCGGGACATATTCCTAAGCATAGCGGAGATGCAGCACGACATAGCGAACCTGCTTCGAGCAAATATACTCCTTCAAAGATCGAGGTTATCACTCTAAGTTGATCGAGGATGAGAGGGCGACTTCATAAATGGTTAGATGAGTCCAACTCTCTCAAGATATTTGACCATGCCGTCGAACGAAACCCTGAGATTCTCCTCGATGAATGGTGGAGTCTTCTCCTTTCCAACCCTTTCAAGATAGGATTTCAACACGCTCTCAAAGGATCTCTCAGACTCCTTAACGATGGTCTCGTGGACTAAGCTTCTCCACCAATCCAATAACGCTATCTGATCGTTAAAGAATCTTGGGTAGATCCTCATGGAGCCGTAGTGCGGTCTTAGGACGTCCTCCACGTCCAACTCCATAAATCTCTTAATGCTTTGAACCGCTTGCTCATGGATATAGCTTGGCGGAGGGGTTTGTGGAATATCATGCTCGAATGATGGAATTCTCATGGACAGGGCGTCTCCGCAAAAGAGGGCTTTCTCCTCGACTAGCTGGGCTGAGATGTGATGCGGGGCGTGGCCGGGGGTTAGATGGAGTCTTAGGGTGAGTGAGCCTAGTTCAACCTCCTCCTCATCCACGACTCCCTCAACCCTGTCGCCGTCTATAGGTAAGATCTCTCCAAACCTATCCGCCTTGGCCCCATAAACTTCTCTAACCGATGAGATCAATCTCGATGGATCTATGAGGTGTTTAATCGCCCTCGGATGAGCCTTAACCAGAGCCTTCTTCGAGATCCTAACGAGCTTGCCGACGGCTCCCGCGTGATCGAGGTGGATGTGGGTTAAGATTATGTAGTCTATGCTCGATGGATCTACTCCAGCGGTTCTCACGCCAGCTAGTAGATTGTTTATTGAGGATGCGTAGCCAACGTCGATCAGGGCGGTCTTCTCATCCTTGATCAAATATGCTCCAATACATCTCTCAAATCCTAAGCCGTGAGTGTCTATCAAGTAGACTCTATCTGATATTTTCTCCACGCTCATCTCCTATATCCCTTCAAGAATCCCGCGACTCCGCCGAAAGCCCGCTTAAGCATGTCTCCCTCCTCGTGCTGTGATGAGATGAGTTCGACCTTGACGCCATGTTTCTCGGCTTCCTCGATATAGTGGTCGACCAAGGACTTCTCCTCAACCACCTCCAGAGACTTCGAGCCACACTTATCGCATGGCCGTGAGAGTATTTGCGGGAGCTGGGTTATCTTCTCCCTCTCATTAAAGATATGCGTGTATTCCGCTCCACAGTTCCCGCATCTAAGCTTGACCAAAACCTTATCGAGGTCTTCGACCAATAGGAGGGTGTCGAGCAACCCGCTCTTCATGGCCCTCACGATCTCCCTCTCCCCATAGACCGCTAAGCTATTGTCCTTCGAGATCTCGCTCAAAAATCTCCTGACTAGATTCTGCTCCTTAACCATCCTAAGATCTCTCAATAGGTCTCCAGATCTCTTAATCGCCTCCCTAACCCCCTCCTCACCCGAATAAGATGTGTCGACCAAGTGGATCTTATCCCTGAGGGTGTAGTGGAGGTAGCCCTTATCGACGAATATCTCCTTTGTCGGCCCCGGCCCTGCGACGATCACCCCCTTAATCTCAGGATACTTCAGGAAGATCTGATTCGCGTGCTCCGCCACCCTCTTATAATACTCGTTTAGATTCATCTCCCTAAGCCTCTCAAACCTCCTCGCCGATTGGCCTCCAGCCCTATGCTTTCCAGGAACCCCTGAGGTGAAGGTCTTGAGCTCCGCGATCCGCCTACCCTTGGCCACGGCCACCGCCGCCTTCTCATTATCTATCACCAATATCCCATAAACATCTTTCTCTCTCAGGAGATCCTTTAGGGGTTCGAGATAGAATCTGCTGTCGCATCGATAGAGGAGGATGTTTATGGGCTCGGGTGGAATTATATGGTAGACCTCGATCTTCTCGCTTCCAGGGCCTCCATTCTGTGGGATCGCTCCGCTGAAGATTATCAGCCCGGTTGGCCCAGCCCTATCGAATAGCTTGAGTCTTTGGATGGCGCTCTCGATTGCGTCTCGGACATTCTTCCTAGTAGTCTTCGACTTTATGTTGGCGGCGGTCGCATATTCCTGTCTTAGATAGCTTATCACCTCGCTTATCGGCTTCCTTGGGGGGATGTAGATCGAGATTAGCTCCGTCCCCCTGCCTACCTTCGACTCAAGCTCCTTTATCAGCTTCTTAAACCTATAAAGGGTTACAGAGTCCTTTCTATCGAGTTTAGCCTCCATATAGAGTCACCCCTAGCTCGGATATTAGTCAAAACCAGTTAGCGTGTATTGAGCATCCCTTGGACAACTTTCTCGACATGAGCTTAGAGAGTCCAGCTAAAATAGATTTTCTCCACCGCCATATCTCGATAAATACTCAAGCACCCAATCGAGCAGTCCAAGAGACTCCAAGACCTTGATCCAATCTATTGATCGATTGAGTTTTCGTTCAGCTTTAGCCTCAAATGCCCCCGCAACCCTCTCGGCGAGAGCCTTGAAATCCACATCGGTTACATCTAGCTGAATCACCTTCCCCTCACCGAATTTCTTGACTGCCTCGGCGAACGGCTCATCTATAAGCTCCGCCGACACATTCTCCGCTATCTTCCACCTCGGATACCCCCTAGACTCCAAGACCTTGATCAATCTATCCGGCCTCAACCTCAAAACTATGGCCGATTTAACATCGACTCCTCTGGGCTTGAATGGGTGGATCGAGGCCACAACCGCCTTCCCGCCTCTAAGCTCTCGGCCAAGCCTCGCCGAAATCTTCCTGAAGTCGACGATATATGCTTGAGCGCGCTCATCATATCCGTTATAGAGTTTATGGAGCTTGACATAGGCTGGCAAGTCTATGAACCTCACTCCAAGCCTGTCCGCTAGGAGTTGGCCGAAAGTTGTCTTGCCGACTCCGGCCACGCCCAAAACCATTATGACCCAAGATCTTCGTCTCAAGGTGATTTCCCGTTCCTCACTCCAAGCACCGATCTGATGATTCAAACGCGAGTATTCAAGGCTGGAATTAAGCTTTTCCCAAGGCTGGGCTCAGATTTTTGAAAAAGCTCGATCAACATATCTGTATGCCTGAGCTTAGGAGAGATCCGTTGACGGGGAGATGGGTCTCCTACGCTCCTGAGAGGGCTAAGAGGCCTGTCGAGATGGGTGAGAGAGCTCCACCCCTAGTGGATGATCCGAGTAGATGCCCATTCTGCCCAGGAAAAGAGCATATGCTGATGCCCGCGACCATAGTCTTAACCAGATCTGGCTCCGGGCTTAGATTCTCGAGGGAGGAGGGTGATGAGAGGGTTAAGGACTGGATCGTGAAGATAATCCCGAACCTCTATCCAGCCTTCACGGTGAACGACACCATGAGGATCAATGAAGAGGTTAAGGAGGTTAGCGGACATCATGAGGTCATGATAGACACGCCTCAACACGATGCCGATCCATGGAAGATGACTGTGGATCAGATATATCTCTCCCTACTAACGGTTAGAGAGAGGTTGAAGGAGCTTGAAAGCTATCAGTATGTGAAGTTCGCCGGGTTTGGGAAGAATCATGGCCCAAACTCTGGAGGATCTCTTAGACACCCACATACCCACGTCTTCGCCACCCCAATAATTCCCGAGATAATTGAGGTAGAGGCTAAGAGGCTTAGGAGGGAGGAGTGCCTCCTATGCGATTGGGTTGGAGAGGTCTCAAGGCCTAGGGGAATAATCTCGACCGAGAACTTCATGGCCATCTGCCCGTGGGCGAGTAGGGAGCCATATGAGATCCTCATAGCGCCCAAAGATCATCTAAGGAGATTCATAGACCTGGATGATCAGAGGTTGATGGAGCTTTCAAGCATACTCTCAACGATCTACAAGGCATTAAACATGGTCTTAGACAACCCATCATTCAACCTAATCCTCCACACGGCGGCGAAAGATGTAGGTGATTTCCACTGGCACTTCGAGCTCATACCGAGGATCCTCATGCCGATGGTCGTTGATATCGGAATCGGGATTCACGTGAACACCGTTTATCCTGAGGAGGCCGCCGAGGATCTAAGATCTGCGATCGAGAAACTATGAAGATCTGTAAACATTTTGGAGTATGCGGTGGATGCTCATATCTCGATAAACCCTATGAGGATCAGCTTGAAGAGAAGGTTAAGCGCGTCGAAGAGCTATTCGGCATAAAAGTCGATGAAGTATATCCATCTCCAAAACAATACTATTACAGGAATAGGATGGATTTCGCGGTCTCAGAGGATTTGAGAATAGGATTGAACGTTAGGGGCAAGTGGTGGGAGATCGTAGATCTAGAGGAATGTCTCCTACTCTCTCCTGAAGCTGATGAGATAAGGAGAATATTCAAGGAATACATGCTGAGACATGGATTATGCGGATGGAATAGAGTTGAGAGAAGAGGATTGATCAGATTCTTGAGCGTGATCGAGGGAAAATTCACGAATGAGCGGATGATCTTCATCACATCCTTCAAAGATTTGGAGGAGAAGCTCGACAAATTCTCGGAAGAACTTGAAAGCATGGGAATAAAAGTTTCAAGCCTCATCTTAGGAATAAATCCAGGGATTAGAGATGACGCTAGAGCTGAGAGCCTCCGAGTCTTTAAGGGATCTGAAACCATAGTGGAGAAAATCGATTCGAGGGTCTATCACCTTCATCCGAACACGTTCTTCCAGCCGAATCCATATACTTTGAATAAGCTCATTCGATGCGTGGTGGAGATGCTCGATATAAGGGGATGTGAAGAGATCTTGGAATTATATTCTGGAATAGGAACGTTCACATTGGATTTGGCGAAACTCGCGGCTAGAGTTTATGCAGTCGAGGAGAATGAGACGGCGGTTAAGATAGCTGAGATGAATCTGAGAGAGAATCGGGTGAAGAATGTTGAGTTGATAAATGAGAGAGCTGAAAAAGTATCCGTGAAGTATGATTACATAGTTCTCGATCCTCCGAGAACGGGCTTAAGCTATAAGCTCGTCAAGAAGTTGAGGAAAGCTAAGCCGAGGAGAATAGTCTATGTTTCATGTAATCCTGAGACCCAGCTCAGAGACATAAGACAGCTCGGCTACAAAATAGATGAGATTGTATTGATAGATCAATTTCCGCAAACTCCCTTGATTGAGAGCATCGTGGCCCTAAAGCCTAGATGAACCGTTTTGGCCGGCTCAGCCGAGAGGAGGTGAATTCATCGAGGATCATACCCCGCTCCTACGCGACGTTCACTCCTCATCGCCTTTGGCCAACATAAACAAGGAATAACGATTAAGATAAACCATTTCATAGTTGCAGTCCACATCCTTTACATGATTTCCATAGAGATCCTAGTCTCAACAACTGAATTATACAATGGCTTCATGCTTGGGCCTTAATGTCATATATGTCTTCTGTTAGACATTCGCCGTAGCATCTTAGGCCTATAAGCGAAGAAGATAAAAGTTGATTGAGTATAGCACTCTAAATCAAAACGACAAATGACTATTAGGCAGCTTTAGCGATTATCGGTCGGGAGAGGGCGATGGGGAGTATTGAGCGGATGTTCGATCCAGAGACCGTTGCTGTGATAGGCGCCACTGAGCGCGAGGGATCTGTTGGGAGAGCCATAATGGAGAATCTCCTACTTGGGAAAGAAGAGAGGGAGATCTTCCCGGTAAACCCGAATCGAGAGACGGTCTTGGGATTAAAATGCTATCCGAGCATAAAAGATGTGCCAAAGCATATAGATCTCGCGGTAGTAGCTGTTCCCGCAAAAATAGTTCCGAAGATCATCGAGGAGTGCGGTGAAGCTGGAGTAGATGGAGTAGTGATAATCTCGGCGGGATTTAGAGAAGTTGGAGAAGAAGGGAAGAAGCTTGAGAAACAGATAGAAAAAATTAAGGAAAAATATAATCTAAGGATTCTTGGGCCGAATTGCTTCGGATTTATAAGACCTCACATAAAGCTTAACGCAACCTTCTTGAGGAAGATGCCCGAGCCTGGTCAGATAGCCTTCATCTCTCAGAGTGGGGCCCTAGGATCAGCCATACTCGACTGGGCGATAACAGCCCACGTGGGCTTCAGCATGTTCATCTCCCTCGGATCGATGCTCGACATAGACTTCGGAGACCTAATAGACTATCTTGGAGAGGATCCCTATACGAAGAGCATCCTAATCTACATGGAGGGGATAGAGAATATTAAGAGAGCTAGAAAGTTCATGAGCGCCGCTAGAGGATTCGCGAGAACGAAGCCTATCATAATTCTGAAGCCTGGAAAACATGAGGCTG
>CAYVHW010000035.1:0-10537 GCA_964451435.1 uncultured Nitrososphaeria archaeon
TGAACAAGAAGAGTTTAGAAAGAAAATCTATGGCCTTGAGCTTGACAGGATACTCGAATTAGATGAGAGCAACTATGCGATATTGTATGAGGATATACGAGGAGGAGTCTTCAAGACGGGGTTCCTATCGACCCTTGGCTTCATGGCTCCCTTAATACTATACACACGGGATGGAAGAAGGTTCACTTACAATATCTACCTTGCGTTTAAGGAGAAGGCGAAGACTCTGATAAAGTCACTTTTACCTCAAATTCAGATAAAGTAGATTTTCTGAAGGCTAAAATCCTTATTAGTTGAGGAGATTCTTGGTGAATCCGATGTTAGCTCCGTGGATTGGAGCTTTATCAGGAGCTGTTCTCATAACATATTATAGCAAAACTTAGTAAATTTATGTATCTATATTGCTGTCTGTCTATGTGAATGTATAAGATATAACACTTGTAACGGTTTCTGAAGTATATACTTCCATCCACATATATTGATAGTATGCCTGAGTTTCCACCCGACTATTTTGAAAACGGTAAGGACAAGAATGATAAGGGTAAGCGGAGGATTCCGAGATAGCCTAGGCCTAGCAAGCTACAACATGTTCTAGCCTTAGCCGTCCTCATGGTCTTAGTAGATGTGGGCTAAGGGCTATAGGGATATAATGTTGGATGTAGGAGGGTTAAATTGATCTATGAAGATCGCTTTAAGGCATGGCTACCAGATGACGAATACAGGGAATACCTAGAATATCGTTACGGCTATGTTGGAGACAGCATAGATGAACTATATAAAACATTACCGTCAGACAATACTATATCGGTCAGAACGGCAGACAGTAACCCTTATAGGAGTGGTGACTAATGGTAGTAATAATGCTAACCAAATGGGAGCGTAAGATCCTCCTAGACAAGCTTCATGGCCTTGAAGTTAATCCAGACCATCTTAGAGTCGTGAAATATCGGGTTAAGAAACGTCTAAAGAGGGCTTTAGCAGACATCCAACTCATTCGATCAGTTTTTCCTGAATTATTGCGGGGGGTGGGATTTGAACCCACGAACCCCTACGGGACAGGAGCCTCAGTCCTGCGCCTTTGACCAGGCTTGGCTACCCCCGCCTCCCCCGTTTTATTACCTATTTGCTAGGCTTTTGATAAGGGTTATCCCGGCTTATGAGGCCTCTATTCATACGTCCTTTAAAAGTTATGTTTTGTCGATCTAATCGATTATCGCTACGATTCTCTCGAGGGTGGCGGTGCTGGGCGACGGCTTCCCAACCCTTTATGGGCCATGGATAGGTTAGTCTGCTATAAGATATCCTTAAACGGGCTCTCAGGTCTATTATATCTATGGATGAAGATAGCGATACTGTCTAGGTGGAATACGGCGTGCGGCGTGTCTCTACATGCTGAGCTTATTGGAAGGGAGTTTATTAAGATGGGTCATGAGCTTGTGGTCTTTGCGCCGAATAACATTAGACCTGTTGCCGAGGACGAGGATTACGTCATTAGATGCTACTCGGATGAAGGAGATCATACGAAGACGTTCTTCGATGAAAGGCCGTTCTTGGAGAATGATTATGAGATATTCTTGGCGGAGAGGATCGAGTGGACTCCGATCAAGCACCTTAGGGAGATATTCTCGGAGATTAGGAGAAAGGCCAAGACTATCTACGTGATCCATGAGAGAAAGCCCCCGAGGAATCCCATCTTCTATGAGTTTGAGTGGGATGCCGTGATCTGCTTTGATGAGAGGTATAGGAGGCAGTGGTCTAAGATCTTCAGGGACAAGATTCACATAATACCCTACCCAGTTCCCGAGGTGAGGAGAGGCGATAAATGGGAGGCGAGGAAGGCATTAAACCTCCCATTAGATGAGAGAATAGTCTTCAGCTATGGTTGGGCCCCCGAACTCCACGTTCTACCG
Organism: uncultured Nitrososphaeria archaeon; assembly: GCA_964451435.1. Classification (GTDB taxonomy): domain Archaea; phylum Thermoproteota; class Nitrososphaeria_A; order Caldarchaeales; family Wolframiiraptoraceae; genus AUK039. Next base: position 1,911 of record CAYVHW010000035.1, read on the forward strand.
ATCCTACCATATCTAAAGGATGTATCGAGGATCGAGCCATTCACCTACCTGCTCCTAGTTGACCCGAATTCAGGGACGAGGATCCCGGAATATGATTTCATAAGCTTGAGGATCGAGAGACCCCCACTTGAAAGAATATATACCTACCTCCATGCAGCCGATCTATGCTTGATGCATAAGCAGTGGGACGAAGTGAAGGAGGGGGAGGTCGCGATCTCAAGCTCGGTCTTAATGTGTCTTGGATCTCTAACGCCGATAATCACATCGGATACAGGCTTCGTCGAGTTTTTAAAGGATGAGGTGCTGAAGTATAGGAGCTTTATGGAGTTTAAGCAATTGCTCATCAAGACATTAAGGGGGGAGGTCGGGCTCGAAAAGGTCATTAGAGCTGCTGAGAGATATGCTAGGAGGAATTCTCCCCGAAGAATCGCCTCCAAGTTCATAAAGCTGTTTAATGAGATTTGACAACCAGCATCTCAAGCATTCTCTCTGCTAGGATGAGTTGATCCATGAACCCTATCGAAGAGCGTTTTATTAAGATCCTGTGCCCATCCTTGAATTAAAGTTCATAGTCTTTTTAATCTCGATGCCTACGTCTTTTAGGCTGGCTTTAAGTGATCATAAAAACCTTATTTTCCGGTTTTCTAAAGTTTTTATCGGATATGGAGGAGTATCGAGTCGTTAGATTCGAGAGCCCCGAGGCGTTTAAGCAGCTTGAATGGCTTCAGATGGAGATTTGGGGGAGGAGTGAGGCGATTCCATATCACGTCCTGATAGCCTTTCAGAGGATGGGCGGAGCAGTCTTCACGGCCATAGATGAGAGTGGTAGGCCGATCGGGATGCTCTGCGGCTACATCTCGGTTAGAGATGGCGAGGTCTACTACTATCTACATCTCTGCGGCGTCGTCCCAGATAAGAGGGCCGAGGGGATCGCGACCGCCCTTAAGATGAAGTTAAGGGAATATCTACTTGAGCGGGGGGTGAGGGTTGCTAGATGGCTTCTAGACCCGCTTCAGATTCCAGAGGCTAGGCTGAGCATTAGAAAGCTTGGAGCGATTGGGAGAAGCTATAACCCCAACTTCTATGGAAACATGAGAGATCCATATAATAGAGGTTTGGAGTCGGATAGGCTGGAGGTTGAGTGGAGGCTCGACTCCAAGCGAGTCCTAGATAGGATAAGCGGGGCTGATCGGGAGCCATGCCCTAAAGAACTCCTAGAGGAGGGCGCTGAAAGCCTCATAACCGTTGTAAGAGAGGGAGGCTTGGAGAAGATCCTAAACTATAGGCTGAGTTTTAGGAGCGAGAAGGTGTTGGTCGAGATTCCTGAAAACATAGATTACGTGAAGCGAGCGAGCATATCCACGGCGGTTGAGTGGAGGGAGATAACTCGGAGGATCTTCGAGAAGGGCTTGGCCCAAGGATACTTCATCACGGATCTTATTAGGGAGAAGGATGAGCATGGGACAAAGTATTATTATCTCCTAGAGAGGAACGCGGATCTCGATTAACCTTAAGATGATTTTTCACATAATTGGGCTGGAGTCCTCGAACAACTCTCCTAAGCTTATCATTCAAGCATGACATTAACTAGGTTATAGATCCTGCTATGAACGCTATCAAGGCTATCAGCATCCAGACGAGGGTGATCTTCTTAACCCTTAATGCATTTGTCCTCGACGAATTCCTAATTATCGATATCGCCGAGTAGATGAACCCTATATCCGCTAAAGAGACTATCACGATATATGGCCATGAAACTAGATTTAGAAAGTAGGGGATTGGGCTGACCGAGACCGCGGCGATGTAGAGTGCTCCGCCAAGAATTCCGGCAAACCTCTCCCCCCTTGTCCTCGCAATCGATCGAATCCCCCTCAAGGCATCTCCCTCGACATCCGATATCCCCTTGATTATCTCCCTTCCCAGAACCGATAGGTAGACCGGTATCGCGAAGAATATCAGCCTCGTCGAGACGTATCCATCTGAGAGGACTGCTCCATAGATGAATGGGGCCACGACCACCCCGCTCACAGCCATGTTTCCGATTACTCCCATCTTCTTCAGGAATAGGTTGTAGGTGAAGGCTAGGAGATATGCTGTCACCGCGACTATCAAGCAGCCCCACGATGTCAGGATCGCCGAGATCATCCCAATAGAGCCTAGGATTGAGGAGAAGAGCATGGCCTCAAAACATGATACGGCGCCGGATGGGATGGGTCTCCAAGGCGCGTTCACCCTATCTATGTCCCTATCGATATAGTCGTTGAATCCCATGATACTCCCATTCAATCCATAGGCGGTCATGAAGGATAAGATCGCCTGGATCGGAGTTATCGCTTGCCTGTTTGAGAGCGTCACGCCAGCTAATACGGCTATGAACATGAGTATCCCGTTTGGGGGTCTCGTGAGGGCTAGGAGTGCCTTAACCTTCCTAAACATTTCTAAGATCAACTAGTGAAGCCCTATAATAAATCACTTCATTCCTCCTATCAACGACCGCTATCACCAGCTCCTTCCTCATCTTCCTCGATATGGCCATCCACTCCTCAAGCTTCTTGATCGGAACATCTCTACCCTCGAAGATTGGGACTACTAGATACTTCGCAGGCTCCTTCCCATACTTCCCCCGCTCAAAGACCCTGAATCTAAGCTCTCTCCCAAACCCCTCCCCAACCACATATCTCCTCCTTCTCAGATCCCTGTAGACGACGTAATCTCTCCAGATGTTTGGATCTCTTCGCTGAAGCCTTCTCAGAAGTTCCTGAAAGCCCAGCCTACCTCCACCCTCATCGGAGACCTCCATCCTCCCGATCTCCGTCAAGTATAGCGCCTCGATCGGAGAATATTTCACCCTTCTACCGTCTCGAACGCCATATCCCTTCCCAAGATACTTCAAGCTAGTCTCATCCAATTTAGCCGCAATCTCATCCTCGCTGAGAACCGCTTTGATCATCTTCTCCGATTCCATCGACAACTCTCCGACCCCATGAAGCCTCCTCAGAACATGGTCTTAAAGATATTCATCTTTGATTCGTGTGATGATATGCGAGATATGCTTAAATCGAGGATTTCGATCTTGATTAAGAGAGGTGTAGCCTATTGTTTCGAAACTGACTCTACACTGGCTTGAGAGACTTGTCGCGAGAGGTCTTAGAGAGGCCGGCAAGCCAATAAGCTTCGAGGAGCTCGCGAAGGTCATCGGGAGAGATGTTGGATCTGTCGCTAAAGCGGCTCAATGGCTCTCGTCTAAGGGCTTGGTCGAGGTTGAGGAGAGGGTTGAGAGATGGGTTAAGCTCGGCGCGGAGGGCGAGATATACGCTAAGGAGGGATTGCCTGAGAGAAGGTTGGTCGAGATTCTAAGAGAGTTGGGCGGGGCGGCTGAGCTTAGAGAGCTAAGGTCTAGGTTGGGCGAAGAGGTCTTCAGGATAGGCTTGATCTGGGCTAAGAGGAATAGGTGGATAGAGATCACTAGGGTGGATGGCAAGCCATGCATGAAGCTCAAGAAATATCCAGAGGAAAAAACTCCGGCGGAACAAGTCCTTAACCTATTGCTTGAGGGTGGGAGAAGATTTGAGGAGATTCCAGAAAGTCTTAGACCCGCTTGCCTAAAGCTCGTGGATAGGCCGGGAGTCGTCGAGCTCGTAGAAAAGAGGACCCACATCTTGAAGCCCACCGAGCTCTTAATGAGCCTAGGTCCAGAGGAGCTTGAGGTTCGAGAGGTCACGAGGCTGACTCAAAGCCTGATCGCCTCTGGGAGGTGGAGGGAGCTTAAGCTCAGTAGGTTCGACATCAAGGCACCCACCCCGCCGATCTTCTCGGCTCGAAGACATCCACTCCAACAGTTGATCAAGCTAATCAAGGAGATCTTCGTAGAGATGGGGTTTGAGGAGATTAGGGGGCCGTTGGTCGAGCTCGCCTTCTGGAACTTCGACGCCCTCTTCCAGCCGCAGGATCATCCGGCGAGGGCCCTGCATGATACATTCTACCTCGCGGAGCCGAGGTTCGGGGATCTTCCAGAGAAATTCGTTGAGCCTGTCAAGATGGCGCATGAGAATGGCGGGGACACGGGTTCGATTGGATGGAGATATAGTTGGAGGGTTGAGGAGGCCAAGAAGCTTATCCTTAGAACTCATACAACCGCGACCACGATCAGATACTTGGCCGAGCATAGAGATCCGCCGATAAAGGTCTTCTCGGTCGATAGGATCTATAGGAATGAGAGGGTTGATTGGAGGCATCTAGCAGAGTTCCATCAGATCGAGGGGATCGTCATGGATAGGAACATCTGCTTCAGAGACCTTCTAGGCCTGATAAAGGAGTTCTACTCAAAGCTCGGGTTAAAGGATGTGAGGTTTAGGCCCGGATACTTCCCATACACAGAGCCATCAGCCGAGGCGGTCGTCTACCTAAAGGATAAGGGGATTTGGCTTGAGCTCATAGGCATGGGGATCTTCAGACCTGAAGTGACGATCCCGCTTGGGGTGAAGTATAGGGTCTTGGCGTGGGGAGGAGGCTTGGAGAGGCTGGCCCTAGCCCTCTACGGCCTAGACGATATCAGAACCTTCTACCTAAACGACCTGAACTGGATAAGAGGTTTTCCGAGAATATATCTCGATAGAAGGGCTGAGAGGATCTAATCTTGATAGATCGGCGGTAAGGTCTTCAAGGTCTTAAACCACTCTGCAAACTTTCGGGCAGCCCTAGCTCTATGAGAGAGCCTATTCTTCTCCTCCAAGCTCATCTCCGCGAAGGTCTTAACAGATCCATCGGGGATGAAGATTGGGTCGAATCCAAATCCCTCTCTCCCCCTAGGTTCTTCCGAGATCCTCCCCTCAACGGCTCCCGTGAAGATCTTTAGCTCGGTTAATGGCGAGTAGAATGCTAGAGCAGACTCAAACCTCGCATCCCTCCTCACCACACCCTCCATAAGCTTTAGAATCCCCTCGACACCGATCGTCTTATAGACATAGGAGCTGTATGGCCCTGGAAACCCATTTAACGCCTTGATGAATAGCCCTGCATCCTCGACCAAGACCGGCTCCCTCAAAACCTTGTATGCGTAGAGGACGCTGTATCGCGCTATCTCCCTGAGATCGTCTTCTTGGATCTCCGGCGTGGCCATGGGCTCGGTCCTGAAATTGAATCCATATTCTTTGAAGATCTCGCTGAACTCGTTCGCCTTCCCCTTATTCGTGGTTACTAGGACAAATCTCATCGCGATCCTTGATCCAGATTGGTTGTCAGAGTATTCAAGTCTTTCCCCATGCCGGTCTATCCTCAGCCACCCCTCTTAACATACCTACCCCTCATCCTAATCTCCTTAACCTTCCCCAAAACCTCTAAGGCACGCTCCCTTCCAACGATCTTAGAGTATCCGAGTAGGAAGTGTTTCATGAACCTCTCCCTGAGCTTGTGGTGGGCGCTCTCAAGACTCCTATCGAGTAGGTGGATGTCGACGGCGAACTCCTCGATGTCATCGGTCACCGAGCTCAGTCCAAAGTCTATCAGGTAGATTCTCCCAGCCTCATCTAGGATCACGTTCGAGGTGGTTAGATCTCCGTGGACGATCTTCCTCAGATGCATTCTCCCAACAATCTCGCCGAACCTTCCAGCGATCTCCACGACCTTCATCGGATCGAGCCTATCCAAAGCCTTCTTAAGCTCAACTCCCCTGATGTATTGCATGTAGATCGTCGAGCTACTCCTATCTAGGAGGATTATGGCTGGAGCTGGAACCCCCACCCTCTTCAACTCGACGATTATCTTGGCCTCTCGGATCGTCCGCCTATCCCTGATCCACCTATCGAGCTCTGGAACCCTATATGGCTTTGGAACCCTATGCTTCGAGACTAGGTCGAGTCCATTCCATCTAAGCCTTGAGACGATCGCCTCGGCGCCTATCCTGATCACTTGGATCTGCTTAGGCTCCTCCACCTCACCTCGACCTCATCTATCCTAAACTTTGGCTTAACACTACTATCCTCAACCTTTATCGTTTGGCCTGAGAGTAGTTGGAGAGCTCCGGTCCAAGCTATCATCGCCCCATTATCTCCAGCATATTCCGGCGGAACAACATAGACCTTCGCTTCATGGAGCTTCGCCATCGCCTCTATCATCTGCCTTAATCTAATGCTCCTAGCCAAGCCTCCGACGAGCAGGATCTCACCCTTCTCTGTGAATGCTAAGGCTCTCTCAAGAGTCTCGGTTAGCATGCTATAGACGGTCTCGGTTATGCTCAGGCAGACATCCTCCACCCTAACCCCCTTCTTCAAGAGCTTTAAGGCAGCGGTCAATAATCCTGAGAAGGAGACATCCATCCCCTTAACCCTATATGGTAGTGGATGAATCTCCTTCCCCTCCCTAGCCCTTATCTCGGGATTTGGCATAGGACCTATCCCAGCCTCGATTCCGAAGGCGTCTAAGCAGTTTCCAGCCGCTATGTCGAGGGTCTCCCCAAAGATCCTATACCTACCATCGAGATATGCGGTTATCAAGGTGTTTCCACCGGCGATGTAGAGGACGACTGGATCCTCGGCTCCCGTGACAAGCCTCCCAATCTCGATATGGGCGATGCCATGGTTCACCGCTAGGAGGGGCTTACCGAGCTTCAGGGCCAAGGCTCTAGCCAAGGTTGCTCCAACCCTGAGACATGGCCCCATCCCAGGCCCTGCGGAGAAGGCCACTCCATCTATCCTCTTGGGATCTATTCCAGCCTTCCTAAAGACCTCAACAATCCCCCTCGCCGCGTGGAGTGAGTGGTGCTGTGCAGCCTCTCTAGGATGTATTCCACCTTCCTTAGGCTTATAGACATAGTTCACGTTCGCGAGTATCTTGCCCGTCGTCGACGCTATCCCGAATCCAAGCGTATGCGCGGTCGACTCTATTCCGAGGACTAGCCTCTCCTCAGCCATCCCGATATTGAGTGGGCTTAGGCCACTATATATCTGGTATACGAGGCTCCGTGGGTTAAAGATTAATCAAGGATGGGATACCGTTAGATGATGTGAGGATCGCGGTCGCAAGCAATGGGAAGAAGGGATTAGAAGACACCGTCTCAGATGTTTTCGGGAGGGCGAAGACCTTCACGATAATAGATGTGGAGGACGATCAAGTCAAAGAGGTGAAGGTGATCGAGAACCCGGGAGCAAAGTATCAATATGGATGCGGCCCTATAGCCGTCAAAACCCTCGTGGATCTAGGGGTCGATGCGGTTATAGCCTCGGAGTTCGGTCCAAGCGTCTCATCAATCCTTGAACAACATGGGGTCAGAAGGCATAGAAGTAGGAGCGGCATAAGGGTTGAGGAGGCCTTAAAGAAGTTCTTGACGAGTTCCAAAACCTAATCCCAAAAATAGCGTTGGATTATCTCTCGCTCATCGGCGGCATGGATTCAGATGCCATTATTGGAGATGGTGTGCATTCATGAATTTCCAAGAATTGGGATTAAACATTTAATTCCAGGATAATCCAGTGATTTTGCGAGGATGCCCTTAATCGACAGATATGGCAGACCAGTTAGGGGCGTTAGGATCTCGGTGATGCCGAGTAGTAGATGCAACTTCAACTGCATATTCTGCCATCATGAGGGGATCCATGAGAACCCCGAGGTCTTGATGACTCCCGACGAGATTGAGAGGATCGTTAGGGTGTTGATGGGGTTTGGGGTTGATTCGGTCAAGCTCACGGGCGGGGAGCCTATGCTCAGATCGGATATACTTGAGATCGTTGAGAGGCTTGGAAGGCTTGGCCTGAGAGATCTATCCATGACAACGAATGGGACGAGGATACCTGAACTGGCCTCAGAGCTTAGAAGAAGGGGTTTGAGGAGGATTAACATAAGCCTCCACTCCCTAAACCCTAGGAGATACTGTTGGATAACGGGGCATAGAGAGGATGTGGGCGAGAAGGTTTACCAATACACCTTGGAGGCGATCAAATCGTCGCTCGACGCCGGGCTGAATCCCATAAAGCTTAACGTGGTCGTGATGAGAGGTGTCAACGACGGCGAGATAGACGATTTCATCTCATTCATCGAAGGACTCGACTCCTCGGAGAGGGTGATCCTACAGCTAATCGAACTCATACCACTCGGCCCGTTCAAAGGAGAGTTTTATGAGAGGTATCATTACGATCTTGGAGAGGTCGAGGAGAGGTTCAGCAAGATCGCGGTCAAAAAGGTCGTTAGAAGACTTCATCTAAGGCATCAATATCTCCTGCCGAACGGTGTCTGGGTTGAGTTCGTCAGACCCGTCAACAACTACATCTTCTGCATGAACGATAATAGGATTAGGATAACCCATGATGGGAAGTTCAAGCCATGCCTGATGAGAGACGATAATCACGTCGACTTCTTGGATGCGATGAGGTCTGGGGCGAGCGATGAGGAGTTGGGAAAGCTCTTCCTGAAAGCCGTCCATCTGAGGGAGCCATACTATAAGCCCCCAAATCTTAAGCCTAGACCGAACATATCTTGGAGCGATGGCTAGATTTTCAAAATCGGATAAATGAATGACGTCACATCCTCCACAAGGAATAGGTTTAAAGTGATCTAAGGTGGTCTTGATGGTGGAGAGAGACCTTGCCTAAGCTTAGATCCCCGATAGTAGCGGTCCTAGGCCACGTAGACCACGG
>CAYVHW010000036.1:0-10119 GCA_964451435.1 uncultured Nitrososphaeria archaeon
GGGAGCGCTGATCACTTAATAATGGTTTAGGCTTAATCGGATGCGGCTGGTGCGGTGGCCATGGCCACATATATTGTATCTTGAGATATTCGTTGAGAAGTCGGCCTTCTTGGGATACCTTACATTATCCTTGATGACGTGAAAACTATTACGTCGTCTATCAGGCATTCGGCCGACCCCGATCCGCCGCCGCTCGACGCGATCACGAATACTTCCATCATGTTATACTCCGCCGGCCCTTCCTTAGGCAGCCTATCGTAGATCTTAATCCCCTCCATATCCACTACCCTGTCATCGAGTACGAGCTTAACGTATTCGCTCTTCTCGAAATCGACCACGATCGCCGCGAAGTGCCAGCTCCAATCCCCACCTCTCTCCGATAGATCGTATGCCTCCGGAAGCCCGGCCGCGGGCTCAAACCTCACCAGATCCCCCGCCTCGTTCTTGTAATAGACTCCGCCCGTCCCGTAGACGTATATCTCGCCAGCCTTCCTATAATCGTTTAAAGCGTTCCGATACTCTATCCCGAAGTCTAGGTACCCGAAGTTATCGTGGTAGCATAGCCACCAGAAGCCGAATCCGACGACCTTACGCCTAGGTGGAGCGAAGAGCCGAAGAGCCTCGACGATGACCCACGACCCGTTACCCGTTCTAAGCATGAGCGAGGAGCCTCCTCCGAACGAAGTATGACTTGTGACCCCTATTTCTCCACTACCGTACTTCGTCCACTTCAAAGAGCCCTCCATGCCGTCGGCGAAAATAACGTAGCTACTCTTGAGATCCTCGAGGAGAATCGGGTGAACCGAAACCCTATCACGCGGATACGCGGCCTCGTAAAGCTCGACCCCCCTCCTCAAAGATTCTATCGAATAAGCGTTCCAAAGGGTTAGGGCGAGGAGCGCCGCTAGAAGGATGACGGAAGCTCTTAAGAGCTTCATCGACCATAGTAAAGCCGCGGTAGGAGATAAAAGTTTCAGCTGAAGAATTTATCAGAGGCGCCTAACACTTTTCAGCGGCCGTCTAGGCTAATCGAATGCTACTGGTGCGGCGGCCATGTCTAGGTTCCCGGGATGATCTTCATCCTAGTCTCCTTCATCCCATGGATCATATACTGGATTCTATGCGGCCTCGGTCTAAGTATAGGGGTTCTCATCTCTCTCGCGGTCGCCGCGATACTCGTCATCTATCAAGCCCGCCTGAGAGAGTTTAATCCTATGGATCTGACGTCGCTAGCGTATTTCGCGGCGGCGTCCGCGGCCACATACATACTCGATTTCGGGCTATTCGTCGAGAAGCCTGGCTTCCTAGGATACTTGGCGTTATTCATTATGGCGTTGATCTCGATCGCCGCGGGGAAGCCCTTCACCCTCCAGGTCTCTAAGAGGGATTATCCAGAGGTTTATTGGAGGGAGAGGACGTTCCTGCTAGTCAACGATGCGATATCTGGAGTGTGGTCGATGATATTCCTCTTAAACTCGATCACATCTATAATCCTAAGCAATCCATATGCTAGGATAGTCTCGAACACCTTAATCGCAGTTGGGATTATTCTCTCCATATTTCTGCCGGAGAAGTTGTCAGCATATTTCTTGACGAGGGATTTCAAGAAGTATGATTGGAGGGTTGAGGTTGATCCGAGGAAGCCGAAAGCCGAGGACGAGTATGATGTGATAATTGTGGGATCTGGGATCGGCGGCCTAGTATGTGGCGCGCTTCTCTCAAAGAGAGGCTATAAGACCCTCATCCTAGAACAACACTATCAGGTGGGAGGATATTGCTCATCATTCAAGAGGGATGGCTTCACCTTCAATGTCGGAGTATCGGATGTGAGCGGCCTATGGGAGAGGGGGCCGATAACATATCTCCTAAATGAGCTTGGACTCAAGCCTGAAGAACTCTTCGTGAAGAATAGACTAAGATACATCTTTCGAGGAGAGGTGATCGAGGCCGGAAACCTCGACGAGTTCGTCAAGAGATTATCGGAGATGTTTCCATCCGAGGAGGACGGTATTCGGAGATTCTTTGAGGATGCGAGGATGGCGTACGATGAATGCTATAAGGAGGCTGATGTCTATGGTGTTCCCCTGCCAGCCGAGCTGATCGTGAAGGTTTTTGGATCGAAGAAGCTCCTAAACTATCCCGGAGAGCATCCCCACTTCTATGATTGGATGAATAAGACGTTTAAGGAGAAGCTCGACGAATACTTTGAAGACGAGGATCTGAAAACCCTCCTATGCGCCCTGATTGGATACATTGGAGCGAAACCCAGCGAAGTTCCGGCGAGCAGCGCCCTGACAGCCGTGGTCTCATACTATATTCATGGGGGATATTTTCCGAGGGGAGGGGCGCAGAACTTCGCCGAGACCCTTAGGAGATTTATCGAGGATCATGGCGGAAGAGTCTTGCTAAGACATAGGGTGGACGAGATATTGGTGGAGGATGGGAGGGTCAGGGGTGTAAGGGCCGGTGGAAGGGTGTTTAAGGCTCCGATAATCGTGGCCAACGCAAATGCCAGGACAACATTTCTAGAATTGATTGGGGAGAGGCATCTGGATAAAGAGTTCATCGAATACATTAAGGGGTTGAAGATGTCCCCCTCATCCTTCGCCGTCTTCCTAGGACTCGACATGAATCTAAGAGAACTTCCATCGATAACGGTCAACCTCGATGAAGGATATTATCTAGTCATAAACTCCAACGCAGATCCAACCCTCGCCCCGAAAGGTAAGGCCAGCATAATGATTCTAACGGAGGCGAATCATCGAGATTTTCCAGAGAGGGGGACGGAGGAATACATTAGATTAAAGGAGGCGCTCGCGGAGAAGCTCGTCGAGAAGGCTGAGAAGCTTATACCGAATTTATCTAAGCATATTGTTGTGATGGATGCGGCGACCCCGAAAACCTATGAGAGATACACCTCTATGCCCGAGGGAGCGATCTACTCATTCGACCAATCGATCCACACCAAGAGACCATACTTCAAGACCCCCATAAAGGGACTATATCTGGCCAGCGCATCCACATTCCCGGGAGGAGGTATAGAAGCAGTCACGATCTCAGGAATAATCTGCGCAAACGATATCTGCGGATGGAGGGTGAAATGAAACTAACAAATTAAGCTGCGGGCCCGGAGGGATTTGAACCCTCGACCCCCGGGTTAAGAGCCCGGCGCTCCACCTGACTGAGCTACGGGCCCCGTTATCCTGTGTCTTCTCAGGCTTATTTTAATCTTTTTCGCGCTGGAAATTCATCCATGGAGATCTTTAACGATGAAGCTGATTTTATCTGAGGAGATAGAAAGCTTGAAATCTTCTATAGGCTTCTTCGATTAGGGGAATGGTCTCGGCCGTCGGCGTGGATCTAGCAGGGTCTCCGAGAAACTGGACTGGTTTATGCCATCTAGATGAGATGCTTAGGTGTGAGGCTCTCAAGGTCCATCGGGATGAGGAGATAATAGACTTCATTGAGGAGAGGTCTCCGAGTATAGTGGCGATCGACGCGCCGCTCACCCTACCACGAGAAGGCTATGCTAAATCTATGCGTGAATGTGATAGGGCTTTGAGGAGGATGGGGCTTAGGCCGCTTCCCCTAACCCTCCGATCCATGAGGCTCCTAACTTTGAGGGGGATTAGGCTTAGGAGAAGACTTGAGGACTCGGGCTTCAGGGTGATAGAGGTCTTCCCGACTGGAGCTCAGAAGATCTTGGGGATCTCGACGAAGAGGGATGGGGTTGAGAGGCTTCGAGAAGACTTGAGGAGGCTTGGATTGAAGAATCTGCCCATAGATGTGGATGGAGACATACTCGACGCGGCCACATGCGCGCTCATCGGAATATTCCATCTCAAGGGGCTCTGCATGGAGGTCGGCGACCCAGAGGAGGGGGTGATCGTGATGCCGAAGAGATTTAAGTAGCGGCTAGGAACACTATACTTGGTGTATCTAAAATGCCTATTGAGAGAGTTGTAACTGGAATTCCAGGACTCGACGACATCCTACATGGTGGGATCCCGAAGAGGAACGTGGTCCTGCTCTCTGGAGGGCCTGGAACGGGTAAATCGATCTTCGGCCAACAATACCTGTATAATGGGCTGAAGCTCGGCGAGCCTGGGGTCTTGGTGGTCTTGGAGGAGCATCCAGTCCAGGTGCGCGTCTCGATGTCTCAATTCGGCTGGAACGTCAGGCCCTATGAGGAGAAGGGGATGTTCGCGATAGTCGACGCGTTCACGGCGGGTATAGGGGAGGCTGCTAAACGTGAGCGATATGTGGTGAGGGCCCCAGACGACTTCCAATCCTTGGTCGACGTCTTGAGGGAGGCGATTAGAGATGTTGGAGCGGTAAGGGCGGTGATAGACTCGGTGACAACTCTCTACATAACCAAGCCCGCCATGGCCAGGGGGATGGTCTTACAGTTGAAGAAGATCTTGTCGGGGATGGGGTGCACGTCGATCCTAGTCTCGCAGGTGAGCGTGACCGAGAGGGGCTTCGGAGGCCCTGGAGTCGAGCACGCGGCGGATGGGATAATTAGGCTCGACCTCGACGAGGTTGATGGAGAGCTTAGGAGGAGCATAATCGTCTGGAAGATGAGGGGGACATCCCACTCGATGCGCAGGCACCCCTTCGAGATAACGGATAAGGGGATGATAGTTAAAGCCGAGGAGGTAATTAAGATAACTGGAAGGTGATATGAGATGAGCGAAGAGGTTCCCTTAACCCCGATTGGGAGAGAGCAGATCCATAAACTCGAGTCAGCCCTACTGATCGGAAGCATCCTCAGACCAGACGTTTTAGAGGAGCTGAGGAAGGCCGAGGAGAGGTTGACTTGGGTGGACTCATTGGCGGTCGCGGCCGCGGCCCTCGCCAGGGAGAAGGCTAAGATGACCGTGAGCCAGATAGCTGATGAGCTCGGCAGGAGCGAGGCGACCATAAGAAACCATCTTGGAGGGAAGACCAAGGCCGGCCAAATAGTCAAGGAGACCTATGAGCGCTTCCTGAGAGAAGGAGTTAAACTAGAACTGCCATCCATCTTCGAACTCAAGCAGCCGAGCCTAGAGGAGGCGATAAGATCTGGGGAGGTTGTGAAGAGGGAAGAGGTTGAGAAGCTCAAGGAGAAGTATGAGGCAGAGATCAACGACCTCAAAAACCAGCTATCCGAGGCCAAGAAGTCACTAGATGAGCTGAGGTCGAAGACTGAGAAGATTAAAGAGGCTTTAACAAAGGCCATCGAACTCCTAGAATGAAACATAACAATACTCACCTTTCTTTTTTGATCCCACACCTATCACCTATTCCATGATAGAATAGTCGTGAGAAATCTGGATGGAGCCCCGGGCGGGCTTTGAACCCGCGGCCTGCGGCTTACAAGGCCGCCGCTCTACCAACTGAGCTACCGGGGCCTCATTCTTGATCATTCCTTGGCATTATATTATTATTGTATTTTAGCCTTAGGCTTGTCGTGGTGGTCGTCGTCATCCCAACCTATATGGAGGCAGAGAATGTTAGATGGCTTCTTCCAAGGCTTTTGGATTCGTTGGAAGAGGCGGGTTGGAGGGCTTTAGCGCTTATAGTCGACGACTCAAGTCCTGATGGAACGGCGGAGGTTGCGGAGGAGATCGGATCCAAGAGAGGGGGTGGGGTCGAGGTCCTTAGGAGGCCGGGAAAGCTCGGCATAGGGTCGGCGTATATCGATGGATTCAGATACGCCCTCATGAAGCATCCATGGGCGAGATATATCTGTGAGATGGACGCTGATGGCAGCCACCCACCTGAAACACTTGTCAAGATGCTTGAATATATTGAGAAGGTTGGAGCGGATGTGGTGGTGGCCTCAAGATATATTGAGGGCGGGGGATGGGTTAATGGATCTCTAACCCGAATCTTGATGAGTAGATCTGCGAACTTCCTCGCGAGGATCTCAACGGGGATTAAGCTAAGCGACTTAACCTCGGGGTTTAGGGTGATTAGATCAGAGTCTTTAAGAAAAGTCGTCGATAGGTTAACCGAGCTCAAGTCCGGATACGTCTTTCAAGTTCAACTACTCTACTTATTGAACAGGGCGGGTTGCAAGATCGTCGAGTATCCGTTAAAGTTCATACCGAGGAGAAGCGGCGAGTCGAAGCTCGCTAAAAAAGAGATAATCTCCTACGCTGAGTGGTGTGTAAAGACCTTCTTCAGGAGGCTTATCAGTTGAGGAAGAGATTAGGAGACCTCGGTGAGAGATACATTCTAGAATATGTGATTGGTAGGCTTCAGCAGCTTAACGGCTCCCTCCTACCGCCGGGAGACGATGCGGTCGACATGATCTTAAACGATAGGATAATATTCTCATCCGACATGCTCCTGGAGTCAACTGATATCCCACCCGGGATGAGTTTTAGAGATGCTGGGTATAGGGCCGTGACCGCCACTACGAGTGATATAGCGGCAAAGGGTGGGAAGCCTATAGCCTATCTAATCTCCCTAGCGCTTCCATCTAAGATGTTCTTCGACGAGTTCGAGGAACTCTGGAGCGGGATCGAGGAAGCGGCTAGGATCTATGGTGGGAAGGTGGTCGGAGGGGACACAAATGAGGGGAGAGAGCTTGTGATAGATGTCATGTGCTTGGCGAGGGCCACGAATCCAGTTCCGAGGATTGGGATGAGACCTGGAGATATAGTCGCCGTCACGGGAAGGTTCGGGGCTCAAGCCGCTGGCCTTCACGCCCTCCTCAACAACCTTAGGGGGGAGGCGGTGGCCGAGAAGGTCATCAAGAAATTCCTCAGACCGAGAGCTAGAGTTGAAGAGGGGATTGCCCTCGCTATGTCCGGCGCATTGACCGCCTCCATGGATTCAAGCGATGGCCTCTCCGAGACCCTCCACACCTTAATGGATCTAAACGGATATGGGTTTAGGATAGATGATCCGCCGATAGATGATGATGCGAGGAAGTATGCTGAGAAATTCGATGTAGATCTATTCGACCTAGTGTTTCATGGAGGAGAGGAGTACGAGCTTATAGTCACGATTAAGCCGAAGATGCTTGAAGATGCTTTAAGATCGGTCAAAAGCGTTGGGGGGAGTCTGATCCCGATAGGGAAGGTGATCGAGGAGAAAATCATCGAGGTTAAATGGCTTGGGAAGTACGTGACCGTGGAGAGAAGAGGATACGAACACTTCAAATGAAAGATGGAAGGATTCGAGGAAATCATCCCTATATCTCAGGTTTAAACGTGGCGACTCTCGATGAAGAAGAGGTAGTATAAGATAGCTACTATAGTCTTTGAATCCTTGACTCTACCACCCCTAATCCCATCCAATACCTGATCAATGGACATCTCAACGATCGAGATGTCCTCATCCATCTCAGGCGCCTGAACCCCTCTTCTCAGATCTCTTGCTAGATAGATGTGCAGGATCTCGCTACTATAGCCTGGGGCGGGATATATCGTGGCTAGATGGGCGAGCTTTCCGGCGCGGTAACCAGTCTCCTCCTCAAGCTCCCTAGCCGCGCAGGCCATCGGATCTTCACCGGGTTTAAGGGTTCCAGCCGGGATCTCCAAGAGAACCTCGCCGACCGGATGCCTATATTGTCTCACCATGAGAATCTTTCCGGGCTCTACTATCGGCAAGATCGCGGATGCTCCTGGATGGACTACTATCTCCCTCCCAACTCTCCTCCCACCCGATAATAGGACTTCATCCAACCTCAGACTGAGGAGCTTACCCCTATAGAGCATCTCGCTGGAGACCACCCTCTCCATCTCTCAAGTCAAAGAATCTCTCCCCTAATGAGGATGAAGCTATAAGAGGTTCATCATGTTCAAGGCCGTATAGACCGCTGTCAAGGCCGCTGGAGCCGCCACCTCCGTCGGAAGGGTTATCGCTGGAGCCAAATCTATGACCAGATCCGCCAACCTGTATACGCCCTTCGGTATCCCCTCCCTAGATCCGAAGAGAAAGCTCACCCTCTTCGATCTCGACATGAGTTCCTTAAGTTTGGCGGCCGCGTCTCTAAGCTGGAGACCCTCAGGCTCAAAGACTATGAGGGGCTCATCCCTCCTCTCCCTAACGAGCTGATAAAGGTCTTGGACATAGACCTGAATCCTCTCAACGGCTCTACCATAGCTCCTCTTTTGGATCTTAAACCTCGACTCTATCCCCTCCCATACTCCATCGATGAAGGAGGCGAGCTCCATGGCGTTCACAGGCTTATTCGGCGCTATCACCAGCTCCCTAACCTCATAGGCTTGAACAGCTCTCCCAATCCTCCTCCCAATCTCCCTCGCACCCTCCATAGATCCAAGATATGGCATCTGGACTATCGAGACTTTATTGAAGAACTTGGTCGATGGCCTCTTCCCAAACCCCATCTTCCTCCATTCAGAGCTTCCATCGAGGATCGCCACGGCCGCCTTGTCAAAGATTATCTCAACCTGAATTATCTTCTCGGGATTATCTAGGTCTACTGGAGCCCCGATCGCTTCTTGGATGGTTGCTCCAACCCTGATATTCACGTCTATGCTCCTGAACTCATGGCTTCCCCTCCTAACCGTTCTAACGGCGAAGCTTTGATCAGGGCTAAGCCTCTTCATGGCCAACTCCTTGGCGGCGGCCTCGATCTCCTCGATCCTCGCATCGACCTCGGCCTCAACCGGAATAACCCTCTCAACCTCCGGAACTTCGCTCAAAATCTCCTCCATAAGCTTAGATCTATCTGGACATGAATCTACTATTATCAGCCCTCCAAGCCCTCTAGGCTTGGCCACGACCTCAGCCTTAGGCTCAAGTTCAAGTATCCTCGAGGCAACGATTCTCTCAAGGCCGAGCGGGGTCTTAACCAGCAGCTCCATCCAAATTAATAGTTCATAGATCGGGATAAAAAGCTACATCGCCATTCGACTTAGAAGCGAACAATAACATTTTTTAATATAAAGTAAGCTATTATCCCTTGATAAGAGACTAATATTGGGTGAAGTCGCTATGGACGCAACCGCAAAAGTGGTAGAAGCTTTTATGAGGTATGGCCCGCGTTACTCAAAGATCTCGAGAGAGACGGGAGTCCCGATCCCAACCGTGAGATATATACTCACGAAGAGATTCCCCAAATTAGGTCTCTCATCACGAGCGGCGATAAACTGTGGAGTCCTCGGCCTTCAAAGATATTTAGTGACCCTAAGCAGCCACTTATCGCCGAAGTATATGAGTGGATTATTGAAAGTGTTTGGAGAGTTCATGTATCTAAAGTATTATACTTACCTCATGAAGAGTAGAAAATTCCTCACAATCTTTACGCTTCCTCCAAAATACGTAGATGATCTCATAGAGCTCCTCGAAAATCTCAAATCCATGGGCACCATAAACGACTACACCGTGAAGAAGCTATTATACATGAGGATATTGCCGTTCAGAGTCGACTGCTTCGATTTCAGGAGAGGTGTATGGAGGCAGGATTGGTTTAATCGAGAATTTCAGGTGCCGGAGATCTATGAAGAGCTCAGCCCAGCGGTAAACTTCGATAAGATTGACTTACTCATATTGAAGGAGCTTCAGAAAAACATCTTCGTCAAGTATGTTGATCTTTCCAGAAAGCTGGGGATGAGTAGGCAGACCATTAAGAGACATTATCAACATGCGATGAAAGCCATTTACATGTATGCGGTCATTTGGTTCCCTATCTGGAATCCCGATCTCGTCTCGACCTCGATCCTCATAGAATCCAAGAATGTTGAGAGAGCTAGACAGCCCATAATCAATATACCGTTCACCTATGCAGAGATGAGAACAGTTAATGGCGAATACCTTGGTTTAATGCTCGTCCCATCTATGGCATTATATAGGGTCTTGAAATATCTCAGCGAGAGATTGGTAATAGATAACTTAGAATTCCTCGATATGGAGAATACCTTGACGTTCGCCATACACTCTAACCTCTTCGTCAGGAAGACCGGCTGGCTGAATCCATACAAGATCAGCGTAGAAAAAATAATGAAGAGAGTTAATGCTTTAGAGAGGAACCTTTCCGATGGGTTCTCCTCGCCCAGCTCCAAGGGTTAGGCATACGCCTATCATAGCCGCTTGGATCAGTAGTAGGATCAGCTCTTCCTTGGTCAGCCCAACCTTTAGGGCAAGCTCTCCAACGGACAT
>CAYVHW010000037.1:0-9965 GCA_964451435.1 uncultured Nitrososphaeria archaeon
GGAAATAACATCATAGGCGTGGCGCCGGGAGCAGATCATCATATTTCAAAAGATGATGTAGATGAGGCATTCAGGGATCTCGGAGATCGAATCGATATTCTCCTATTGCAGCTCGAGATACCTGTGGAGATCGTCGAGTACGCTATTGAGAAGTTCTCTGAGAAAAATGTGAAGATACTCCTGAATCCGGCTCCATATCGTCCTCTATCACGCGAAGTCCTAAGCAAGATATTCATCGCTACGCCGAATGAGGTGGAGCTCGAGCTGATGAGCGGGGTTAAGATAGCTGGCGACCGCGACTTGATAAGGGCTGGAAGAAGGGTGATCGAGAAGCTCGGAATAGAGAATCTCGTCGTGACTTTAGGGGGTAGAGGCGCCATGATAATAACTGAAAAGGAAGAAAGGCTAATCCCAGCGTTCAAGGTTAAGCCAATAGACACAACAGGAGCAGGAGACGCGTTTAACGGAGCCTTGGCGGTCGCCTTGTCGATGGGGCGGTCTCTAGAGGAGGCTGTAATATATGCCAACGCCGCAGGAGCCTTATCCACGTTGAAGATTGGAGCTCAAGAGGCTTTGCCGACATCCGAAGAGGTTGAGAGATTTTTGGAGGAGAGCGGTCGTTAGAGCTTTTTATTCTAAAAACCATCCACCTCCTAAGAGCACGGCGCCCGTATGATCTAAGCTATGTCATCAGTCTATGTTATCTCGAGCTTCTTCAGCCTTATCCCCTTCTTGTGGATCGTGTATCCACATTCCTTGCAGATCAGCTTTAAGGTCTGCTTCTGGGTTAGCTTCGCCTTCTTCCTCTGAATCGGGTATTTCTGGCCCCCATATCCATGTAGCTCCCGCTCATGTCTTCTAGCGCCTATCGCCAAAGCCCTATCCTTACCCTTCTTATACAAGGTGACCTTATGCTCGGTATGTTTACGGCATCTCGGGCAATACGTCCTGATAGTTGCGGGAACCTTCAACCCTAATCGACTCCTCACTACCTGCTCTACTATTTATAGAATTCCATGAAATAGTTATAGCATGCCTAGACTGAAAAATTGGAGAAGATGTCTGAGATTGACTGGAGCAAGCTGATCCCAAAGCCTAGGTCGAGCTTCCTACTAGTCCAGTGCAATGAGTGTGGAAACAAGCAGATAGTCTTCAACCACGCCAAGACTCTGGTCAAGTGCCAGGTCTGTGGGGCGACTCTCGCCGAGCCCCGTGGAGGTAAGGCGAAGATCTTAGGCAAGATCCTAGAGAGATACGGCTGACATACTCTCCTAAATCTTCACCGATCGGGGGCAAGCTCTCAATAGAATGTCAAACATCGCCCTGCCCATCCATTCACTAAATTAATTTTCCGAGACGTAGCCCCTTTCTCAATATAGAGGAACAGTTTATGAGCTGGGAACGGGGAAAATTCGTGGAGTGGGAGATATCGGAGGTGGGATGGGCTTATGGATGCGATAGTCGTCGAGAACTTAACCAAGTATTATGGCGATCTTCTCGCGGTGAACGGCATAAGCTTCAGCGTCAAATGGGGAGAGCTCTTCGGATTTCTAGGCCCTAATGGGGCGGGGAAGACGACGACCGTGAGGATGCTATGCGGTCTGACGAGGATAAGCAGCGGAGAGGCTTATGTAGCTGGATATAGCCCTATCAGAGAGCTTAAGCTCGTTAAGAAGGTGATCGGCCTCGTGCCGGATACATCAAACCTTTATCCTGAGTTGACATGCTGGGACAACCTTATCTTCACCGGAGAGATGTATGGCCTCAGAAAGGAGGAGCGGATCAGGAGAGCCCGCGAGCTCCTTGAATTCTTCGGCCTATTAGACAAGAAGGATTCTAAATTTGATCAGCTCTCGAAGGGCCAGAAGAGGAAGCTCACGTTGGCGGCGGCCCTCATGCATAGGCCAAGGATATTGTTCTTGGATGAGCCCACCATAGGTTTAGATGTGAGGAGTAGAAGGCTGATATGGAATATGATAAGGGAATTGAACGAGGATGGGCTAACAATATTCCTGACGACGCACAACATATATGAAGCATTCAACCTATGTGATAGAATAGCCGTCATAAACAGGGGAGAGATAATCGCCAACGGCAGCCCCGCCGAACTAAAGAGGAGATTCTCGGGCAGCGAGGTGCTCGAAGTATCCTTCGATGGAAAGATGAGTATGGAAGAGATTTCACGGATCCCGGGAGTCATAAAGGCTTCTAGATCTGGAGAATCCTTCATGATCGTGGTTAGTGATCCATTATCCGTGATGGAAGAAATCGTGAGGAAGGCCAAGTCTAAGGGGATCTCCCTAAATTACGTGAACTTGAGGGGGGCTGATGCCGAGGAGATCTTCCTCAAGATAATAGGTGATGTGGATGCTTGATGAGATCCGCGGAGCACTATACATAGCCAAGAAAGATCTAAAGGAATATTATCTTAAGCCGCCTACGGTAAGCTGGGGAATCGCTTTCCCGCTCGTCTTCGCATTCGCCTTCATGCTTAGAGGATGGGATAAGCTTTGGCTCGCCTCCGGGCTTCTAACCCTATCGCTTTTCTTCGGCTCGACTTCTATGTCTGCTGCCTCTATAGTGTTTGAGCGGAGGATGAAATCTTTTGAGAGGCTCCTACTATTTCCGATAAGCTACTTCGGCGTGGCGTGGGGTAAGTCTCTCAGCAGCTTTTTCTTCGGCCTCCTCTCATCGATCCCAACCGTGACGATCATTCGGCTATTTCTCTCCATATCCCCGCATAATCCCGCATTGCTAGCGCTCTGCATAGTGGGATCAGCTCTACAGTTCTCCTCCATGGGGGTTCTATTAGCCTTCGCCGTGAAGGATCCTGCGCAGGCCATGACTATCTTCAACACCATTAGATTTCCAATGATCTTCCTATGCGACGTAATAATACCGGTTAGCAAGCTTCCCAAATATCTATCTCCAATATCCCTCGCAATGCCTTTAACATACTCGGTCGAAGCGATAAGATACGCCCTCGTCGGAAACTACGACATCGTGCCTCCTCAGATATCCATACCCATAACCTTCATCTCGTTCTTCGCGTTCCTCTACCTCGCCGAAGTCCTGATAAAGAGGAGTATACCGTGAATGGCCGAGGAACGATTTCAGGATTATGATCATGATAATTGGTTTGCAGAGCTTCACCCAAATATGGCTGGAATTTTAAATTCAGCCGCCTGACGTTAACCATATAGCTGACAGTTGGTTATTGAACGTTGATAGATGGAGGGCGAGCTTCTATCACTGTCGGCGGCTTTTTGCTGGGCTCTGGGCGCTTCCATATATAAGAGAAGTCTATCAAATGTGAGCCCGCTAACCCTTAACTTGTTCAGAAGCTCTTCGGCGGCCATGTTCATCTTCCTAATGCTTCTTCCATCCCAGAGTTTAAATCACATGTCCGAGCTCCCCCTAAGTTTGGCTGGTTTAATATGCTTCACATCTTTAATAACTTGGGGTCTCGGCGACACCTTATATTTCCTTGGCTTAAAACTCATAGGGGTTGGAAAAACAGTCCCGATGACCTACTCATATCCTCTCTTCGTGCTGCCGATAAGCATCCTATTAGGCGAACCGTTAACGATACAGATAGTTATCGGAACCATATGTGTGGTCGTCGGAGTGTGGGTTATAACAGGAGAAGTGCAAGAGGATAACCAGCATTCAAGGAATTCAAAGCTGGGGATAGCGGCGTCCTTAGGGGCGGCAGCTTGTTGGGCGTTTGGAACCACTTGCTTCAAGATGATATTAGCATATCTCGATCCAGTACTTCTATCGTTTCTCAGGCTTGTCTTCCTGATCCCCTTCTTAGGGATCCTGTCATTGATGTCGTCTAGAAACCGGCTATGCATTAAGCAACTATCCAAGATTGACATAGGGTTGATGGCTTTAGGCGGCGTAATAGCGATAGGCATCGGTGACACCATATATCTAGTTGGATTGAATATGACCCAAGCGAACATCGCCGCGCCGCTAGGTTCAACTACGCCTCTCTTTTCAACAGCCCTCGCCTTAATACTCCTTAAGGAGCGCCTCTCAAGCAAAAACGTGGCTGCGGCGCTAATTATAACCCTCGGTATAGTTCTCTTAAATATTAGGACCTAGCCCGCAACTCTATGAACGCTTGTTAAAAGTTTAACTGAACGAGTTCCTGAGGTGTGTTTCTTAAATAGTGAACTAATTCTAAGGATAGATAGGTATGGCCGAGCTGGTGCGACCGGATTCTCCTGAGATAGGGGAGCTCGTGATAGGGGTCGTTAAGAGGATTGAGAGGTATGGGGTATACGTCGATTTGGTGGAGTATCCGGGCTGGGAGGGATTCGTCCACATCTCCGAGATCTCGCTCAAATGGGTGAGGAATATCAGGGATTATCTCAGGGAAAGGCAGAGAGAGGTCTTCAAGGTCTTGAGGATGAATATGGATGCAAAGCAGGCCGATGTATCCCTTAGAAGGGTCTCGAAAAGGGAGCGCACCCAAAAGCTATTGGAGTGGAAGAGAACTCAGAGGGTCATGAGGGTCTTACATTTACTCGCCGAGAGATCTGGGAGGAGCTCGGAGGAGATAAACTCTATGCTCGTGGAGCCTGCTGCCAAGCGCAACTTAGCCCTATACGATGTCTTTTTAGAGATCTTAGACTCTGGAAAGCTTCCCACTTGGATGAAGCTTGATGAGAAGCTCTCAAAACTCCTACTTGAGCTGATTAGGAAGGAGATAAAGCTTAAGAAGATAGCCTTAAAGGCCACCCTCAAGCTCTCGATCGCAACCGGAGATGGTGTCGAGGTGATTAGGAGGGCGATAAGGGAGGGGTTGAAGGCGGCTGGCAGGGGTGAGAAGGTCTCGATAACCGCCATAGGTTCTCCAAGATACTTGATTAGGGTTGAGGCGGATGAGGAGTCGAGGGCTAGAGAGCTTCTAGAGAGGGTTGCTGAGCGATGTATGGAGATCGTCAGGGAGGCTGGTGGAAAGGCTGAGCTGGTGACGGGGTAAATATGCGGGTCTTAATCCATAAATGCGTTAAATGCGGGAGGTATACATTGAGATCCGATAGGTGTCCAAGCTGTGGTGGAGAGGTTAGATCCGCACACCCCCCAAACATATCGCTTGAACATAGGTATTTAGAGAGGATCTTGGAGCTTAGAAGAACTCGTGGAAAATAGCTTTAATATGAGAGGCTTTAGGGATAGTTGGGCTGAGAGCTCTTGAGAGAATCCTTGGATCGAGGTGATGTCAAGATCGTCTTGACCGAGGCCGGCGAGCGCGCCGACTTAAGGGGAGCGCATGTGATCGAGGCATCTCCAAGCTTGGGAGCCGCCGGCTTGATCGCCATAAATTATCTGGTCGAGACCCTTAAGCCCGTCAAGATAGCTGAGGTGAAGTCTCTCCACTTCCCCCATGTCAGCATAGTTGATGAGGGGCTGGCCTCGCATCCAAGCATAAACCTATACCTGCATAGGGATGGTGACCTGAAGCTCGTCTTCATCTCCAGAAACTTCCCGATAGAGAGCGAGGAAGGAGGGTATCTGATCGCCAGCAAGCTTTACAGATTCTTGGTCGAGAGAGGGGCTGTGAACTACTATCTCCTATCGAGCTCTAGGATAACCGGTGAGAGAGCGGTCTTCGTCGCATCATCCAATCCAGATGATATGAGGGGATTTTTAGACTCTGGGGCTAGGATGCTCCCAAACCTAGATAATATTCCAGCCGATAAGCTCTCCTCCTATCTACTCATGCTCTATATGAGGGACACGGGCCATGCATGCATCCTAATCTCAGAGGTCGTGACCTACTTCCCGGACCCCATCTCCGCGAGGATGCTGATAACGGTCTTGGCGAAGGGCTTGGGATTCAAGGTCGATCTTGAGAGGCTTGACGAGGAGATAGAGAAGCATAGGAAGATCTTAGAGGAGGTTCAAAAGGGATATGAGCGGATGCTTCAGAGGCAGAGGGAGAGGCCGAGTAGAGAGCCATTCTACATAGGCTAATCAACTAACTCATAGATATAGACGTATGCGTAGCTGGTGTATGGCGGGCTTGATTGATAGACGAGCTTGAAGTGTTTTAAGCTTGGAGGCTGATAAACGTGGGATGTGATTCCCCCCGCCGTCGTCATGGGCTTATATGGTATTAGCTGACCTATGGTCGTCCCATACCAGAACTTCTCGGTCGGCACTCCACGCTCAGTCACATACTCGCTCTCATTGAAGTGATATCCTTCTTGATTCGCTATTCTAAGCATCCAGATCCACTTAGCCTCATCACCATAAGACAAGAGCCTCATTATCGTTGCGCCGCCAGCTTGAGACTGTGCGAAGTGGGTGACGAAGACTAGGACGTGGGTTGCGCCGAGCTTCTTGAAGACCTTGTAGGCCACGGTCTCATTCGACATGAAGGCATATGCTATCTCGCCTATCTGGGTCGAGTTTAGGGTTGCGTTATCGACTATGCTGGTCCTATTACCCAAGATCGTGACCCAGTATCCATAGTCCCACCAGCATGCCACGACCGCATCCTCTGGGAGATTATTCCTCATCCATTCAAGAGCCTTAAGCCATGCATCGATCTTCATCCTAAATGGGGTGCTCGCGGAGACTATGGTTTGAGGAGTGTATGCGGAGTCTATCGCTGAGATCGAGTACCTAAATCCATAAGCGCTTGGAATGAAGTTTACGGTGAGTAGGCCGACGATCACTAGGGGGGTTAAGACGTAGTATTCGAGGCTTATAGGCTTGACCCTAGCCTTCATACGGGTTAGGAGCTTGAGATTTCTTGAGAAGCCTCCTATGATCTCCGCCACCCCGAAGCCTGCCATCACCGCGACCATCGGGGCCATTATGGTCGATAGCCTAACCATTGTTGAGGAGAAGTATATCGTCAGTAAAGCGTATCCGCTTAAGATTAGATCTCCATCAGTCCTCCGTCTCAAGGCGTAGTAGAATCCGAGCAAGGCTAGGAGTAGCTGGAATCCAGCATCGGAGAACATTATGGCCCAAGTCGAGATCTGATTCTCCGCGACCGAGATCACTATCGGGAGCTTAGATCTAAGGGTTGGGACAACGACGCTGAAGAACTTCAACCCGGGGAGGTTTGCTAGGCCGAGGACTATTAGGGCTATGAAGCCGCCGACCCCCACGCCGATGACATAGTATGGAAGCCTCTTCACATGCTTCCCTCCTGGAAGTGTCCGCGAGAGCTCGAAGGAGGCTAGGATTATGAGCGCGGCGAATCCCGAGAGCAGAGTTGTCTCGAACAGGTATCTTATTCCAAGCTTTGGAACCATTATGGATATCGTGGCGTAGATGGCGAACGTTAATGCGAGTGATGTCAACAGCCTCCTCCTATACCTGCCCAGTAGAACTAAGATAACGGTTATCAGGGGAATGTATGTTAATGGGAATTTGGCCGCCCCCCAACTCGCCGAGAGATAGCCCAACGAGAGACCTGAGATGATCGAATAAGTGATCGACTCCTTCCAAGATCTCTCATCCTTTATCGCCTGGATATATGCCCAGATCCCGATAAGCATCAATGGAACTCCAATACATTCATCATCGAACCATCCGAACATGCTTCTCTCGGCATGCGCTCTGCTCAAGGCTAGTAGGAATGCGGAGAATAATCCCGCAGGCTTCCCGCCGAGCTCCTTCCCCAAGAGATATGCGAAGAATATGGCGACCATCGATAGGATCGGTGGGATGAACGCCGCCAATTCAAGCGGATTCAACTCTATTCCGAGGCCATGTAAGGAGTGGTAGATGAAGGCGGCGAAGAATGGAAGCCCCGGGAATGCGGTTCTCCCCACATCTCTCCCAAATGGATACCATGAGGTCATATCATGCCATGAGAAGAACTTTATGAAGCCTATCCAACCATTCCTAACGATATACATGAACTCCTTATATTGCATCCATGGATCGAACTCAGTTAGGTAGAGTCCCCACCTCAATGGGAAGATTCTGATGAGGAACCCTATCGCGAGGATCATGAACATTATCGATGCTTCTAGGAGGACTAGCTTCCCGGAGAACAATCTATTCACGGTCTTCATCAGCCTACTATCTCTGAGCATCGGAGCATCAGCTCTCATCATCCTATTTAACTATTCGATCACAGCTTACGACTAAAGCCCTCGCCGGAGCAGTGGACGACTCCCCTAATCCTCCTAATGAAGGAGATGCATGTAAAGCATTCTAGGAATGAAACCTTTCTATTCGCGACGGGGCATTCAACGTATTCCCTCTTCATCTTTCTAATCATCTTCCTCCCAAGGGCCCCCTTAACGGCTTCCTCTACCTCCTTATCGACTCTCATGGCCCTCTTGGCCTCATGAACCTTGACCAGATATCTTGCCTCCCTCAACTCCTCTCCGACTCCCTCGATAGCGCCTTCTAAGTATTATGGTTATCGCGGACAATCCCGCAGCTATGATGAGCCATGAGAAGATCATTATGCCATAATCAGGGGTATAGACGGCTGTCACTGTGTAAGGTCTATCCATCAAGATCCTCGGATGATGAAGTCTCCTCCCATCCTCGGTGATCCAATAGTTTAATCTTAAAACGGGCTTGAATAGAAGCTCGCATATTGGCGGGGTTATGGATCTTGGGGCGGAGAACCATGCCTCCTCGCCCTCTCTATACCATCCACTTCCCCTAGTCCCTCCAAATGGAGACTTAACGTCAAGATAGTGCCAAATACCGTATCTTAAGACCACGTTCGCAGACCTATTTACAATGAACTCGTTATCGGTCTCCAATCGATACATGCTTGAACCGCTTATCGGAATCTCCCTCTGAGCTACCAGCCTATGCACCGAGCTATTGAGAAACAGCATCGTCAGCGGACTCTTTGAAGAGATGTTGAACCGCACGCCATCTACCAAGATCTCCGCGGATAAGTTTTCGGGCGGTCCCAAGACCTCGACCCTGAGCTTATAGACGGTTCTCGCATCGAGCTTCCCCCAACCCCACTCATTCGACGGCCTCTCACCCATGAAGTCCTCCCATCGAGCTGAGTAGGTTAAGGCGTTGTAAATCTGGTCAAAAGATGCGTCTGGAAATAGTTGGAGCATCAAAGCTATCACCCCCGCTACATGCGGAGCCGCCATACTAGTTCCATGTCTAGCGGTGTAGTAGTCGCTGAAATTCATTCTTTGAGAGAAGTTCTCGATGGGCTTAGCGGCAATTATCAAGGAGCCGGGTGCAACTAGATCGGGTTTTATCCTCCCATCTCTGCTGGGCCCTCTCCCACTAAAGTATAGAAGCCTTCCCAATTCAAGCCCTGTGGAGATGAGCTTTCCATCCATATACCATGAGTTCTTCGAGACGTATCCCCCGACCGCTATCGCCTTCTTCGCGGTCGCTGGAACCGTGACCGTATAGCTCTCAGTTATATTATATCCATTCCCGGAGATGAATCTCTCCCTCCTAATTGAGCATGTATCGCTGCTTATCCAGCTATGCCAGACCGCCGTTCCATTCAGCTTGATAGGCTCAACCATCATCGCCCATCCATGGGTTGGGAGATCTCCCTCAACGCTCCTCACAGTTATCTCCCAATCTCTTCCAGAGTCATACGAGTTTAGGGTTATGTTGATGGCCAAGTTTCCAATCCTATAGTTCTCAACCTCCCTTCCCTCAACAACTCCATAGGGTGTTTTGAGGCTGAATCTAACCTCATCATCGGGCTCCGTGACATAGGAGAGGTCGAACTCCTTGGTAGCCGGCTGGAGAATCCACCTAACCTCGACTTCACTTGTAACGGCTAAATCTCCCATTGAATGTATTCGGTCTGAGGCGGAGTTTCCGGCGGCGACGACGAAGATCACGCCCTCATCTGTGAGCTTGTCTATGGCCTTCTCAAGCGGGGTATGTCCATCATGGCTTCCATTATCCGATCCGAGGCTCAGGTTTATTATGGGTCTTAATCCGAGTTCTCTCGCCTTCTCAACGATATAGGAGAT
>CAYVHW010000038.1:0-9503 GCA_964451435.1 uncultured Nitrososphaeria archaeon
TTGGGGCGGCATCTGATAGCGGAACTCCATGGCTGTCCACCAGAGCTACTGGTGGATCTAGACCTAGCTGTGAATATCCTTAGAGAGGCCACGAGAATCTCTGGAGCAACCTATCTAGGAGAATTTCACACGGTCTTTGAGCCTCAGGGAGGGATCAGCGTCATCGTCGCCGTCGCAGAGTCCCATCTCTCGATCCACACATGGCCAGAATACGGCTACGTGGCCCTAGACATCTTCACATGCGGCGAATCCACAGACCCTTGGAAGGCCTACGAATACATAGTCTCAAGGTATAGGCCTGAGAAGGTTAATGTTACGGAGATTAGGCGCGGGCTAATCGAGGTGGAGGAAGCGGTTGATTAAACGCCCCCCAAAATACGTGATGGAGTGGATGAGTCGGACCCTGGCAATACTGTATGGTATCGACGAGATAATCTACTCCGGCAAGACAAAGTATCAGCTTGTCGATATAGTTAGGACGAGGGATTATGGCCTAGCCCTCATACTCGACGGACTGCTCCAATCCGCCGAGGTCGATGAATATGTCTATCATGAGTCTCTCGTCCATCCAGCGATGATCTCCCACCCAAATCCTAGGAAGGTCTTGATAGTTGGAGGCGGGGAGGGCGCGACCGCGAGGGAGGTTGAGAGATACGATATGGTCGAAGAGCTTGAGATGGTTGATCTAGATGGAGAGCTGATAGAGCTTGTGAAGAAGTATCTCCCATGGTCTAGGAAGGGCTTCAGCGATCCAAGGCTCAAGCTCACGATAATGGAGGGTAGAGAATATCTATCAAAGCAGCCTGATGGGAAATATGATGTCATCATAATGGATGCGACTGATCCAGCCGAGTTCAGCCCGGCCATAAAGCTCTATACGAGAGAGTTTTACCAGCTCGCGTTCAAGAAGCTTAGGGATAATGGTATATTGGTGACTCAATCATCCTCACCAGCCCACACCCTCAAGCTCAGCCTCTCAATCCTCAAGACTATAGGATCAGTCTTTCCCAGATCATCACTCTACTCCATCTACGTCAAGTCCTTCGCATCCATCTGGAGCTTCTCAATAGGATCTAAGGGGCCTCAGCCCTCAACCCTTAGCTCGGAGGAGGTTGATAGAAGGCTTAAGGAGAGGAATGTGAGGGGGTTGAGATTCTATTCAGGCGATGTCCATGAAGCCCTCTTCAAGCTCACAGAGGCGATCCTTAGGAATTGGAGGGCTGAGCCCATCATCCTCACCGATGAGAAGCCCCTAACCCCAGACGCCATAGTGGACATATTCCACCCAGCTACCATAGGAGAATCTTCTAATCCAAGTTCGACGAGATGATCTTAGACGATGGCGATCCACGAGCTTGAGTGGTTCATCATAGCCGTCATAGTCACGGTCCTAATTCTATGGGATCCGGGGAAGATCCCGAAGATAGCTAAGGCGATAGCCGAGGCTAAGAGGGAATATGAAAAGGCCGTCGCATCGCTTGACGAACAGCTTATACTCGAAGAAGGAGAGGAGCATCTAACAGGCGATGAGAAGATCTTGGAGATAGCGGGAGAACTCGGAATTCAAACCGAGGGGAGGACGAGGGAGGAGATAGTTAAGGAGATCTTGGAAAAGCTTGGAATGCGGGTCGAGGAGGGCCGAGAGACTGTTGAGGGCGAGGCGGCATCATGAAAAACTTAATTTGACATGGTTACACCTCTAGACAATCATGAAGCTCGAGAGGTATGAGAATAATCCGATTCTCAAGCCTAGGGGAGATGATTGGGAAGCTCTAGCGGTCTTCAACTGCGCAGCCCTAAGGGTCGGCGACGAGATCCACATACTCTACCGCGCGGTCGGAGAGTATCTACAATACGTCTCTAGACTTGGCCACGCAGTCTTCGACCTAAGATTGAATCTCATCCATAGATCTGAGAAACCCGTCTTCAATCCGGATCTGCGGTTCTGGGAGATGAGCATAGAGGATCCTAGGCTCGTCGAAATAGATGGCGAGATATACATGACCTATGTCACGACTCCAACCCCAGCCCCACCGTCAGCTGTAAGGATGAAGCTCGGCATACCAAAGCCGAAACGGGCTTACTCTAGATGCGCCGTGGCGAGGGTGAGGGAGTTTAAGGAGTTTGAGAGGCTTGGAACTATAACCCCATATGATGCTGAGGAGAGGAATACTGTGCTATTCCCGGAGAAGATGGATGGGAGGTTCATAGCTCTCCATAGACCGGCTAACTGGGTTGGGGAGAAATATTCTGTCGATAGGCCAAGTATATGGATCGCATTCCTGGATAAAATACCTGGAATCATGTATGATCATAGGGTTGTGATGAAGCCCGAGGAGGATTGGGAGTCACTTAAGGTGGGAGCAGGACCCTCGCCGATAAAGACCGATAAAGGCTGGCTCCTAATCTATCATGGAGTAGATTATGAGATGACCTATCGAGCCGGGGTAGCATTACTCGACCTAGAGAAGCCTTGGATCCTCATCTCTAAGACATCGAAGCCTATCCTCGAACCTGAGATGAGCTATGAGAGATATGGCGATGTGCCGAACGTGGTCTTCCCAACCGGAGCCATCACGATAGGAGAGAAGCTCCTCGTCTTCTACGGTGGGGCGGATAAGGTCTGCTGCATGGCCTATGCGAGGATCGATGAGCTACTCAGTCATTTACTTTAAAGTTCGATGAAGGCTTAAATAATGAGCATAGATTTTAGAGCCGAATAGAAGGTGAATGGATTGCGCGGACTCAAGCTTCTGATAATCGCCTTAACCATGATCTTGGTGATCTCCGCGATCACGCCGCCCGCTCAAGCACAACCCATAAGCGCCAAGAGGATAGTGGAAGTCAATCAGTATGGCTTAGTTTATGTATATGATGAGGTTCCGAGAACTGGCGGCCTAACCAAGATAAGCTTCCCGAGAGAGATGTTAGCGAACCTAGTTAACTATAGGTCTCCAGAGGATCCAAATCCGGAGCTCAAGGAGGATAGGGATGTATTCTCGATAATAGTTCATTCGAGGAGCGGGGATTTCGTCCACCTAGTTACGATCTTTAGAGATGTTGTTAGATGGGATGCGATGAACGCCCGCTTCATGCTCAGGATGAGCTTAAACCCCATACTCGATGAGAAAGTCGGCGAGTTCTCCATAATCGTTAAGCTCCCCTCAGATGCGAAGCCAAGTCGGATAAGCCCAAACTACATCTCCGAGAAAAAGGAGGGAATTCTAAGTGGAAATACGTCTAGGATAGATTTGACCGAGAGGCGTCCTCAAACCCTCTCAATAGACTTCACGAGCGATAAGCTAAACCTCCTCGACATAACCGATGTGGACGCCGAATATAGTTTGCCCGATGGGTTCGTTAAACTGGGATTCAGATTCAGGAATGTTGGCGGTAAAGGTCTCTCAAGAATAAGCTTCAAGCTCCCCGCAAACTGCTCGGATATCAGAGCTGAAGACCAGTTGGGAAAACTTCTATCGAGCTACTACCCTAAGGTCAGATCGCTTGATGTAACCCTCAGACAACAGGTCGGGGTCGGCGAACGTGGGTCGGTTAGCATATACTTCAAGCTCCCTGCAGACAATCCCTATGTGAAGGTCTCAGATAATAAATTCAGAGTCTCTCCAATCTTACCGATAAACACGACCGTTAGAAGATACGGGGTTAAGCTATTGTTGAGGTCGATGGAGTTCGTGTCCTCAGATCCGGAGCCCGTGGAGCTCGTTAGGGTTTACCCGGAGAGCATCAAGCTCACCTACATCTTCGACCACATGGATCCATTCAACGCTGAAAACTCGACGATAATCTTAGAATACAAGCCGCTCTTCAGCATATTCGGGTTCATGCCCTATATCTGGGTCGGGGCCATATTGGCCGTGGCCCTCGCGGCTGTGACATGCATCTATCTTAAGAGGCCGAGAATCGCGTTAAGCAAGGTCGATCTATCCATGAGGAGGCTCGTCGAGGAGGCGGACTCCCTCACAGCATCCTACCAAGACTTGACATCGCTCATAACGAGTGGGAGGATTGTGGAGAAGGGATATGTTAGGCCGAGAATCCTAGACCTTAGGGCGAGCATAAGGAGACATGGAGATAAGATATCGGCCATAGCCTCAGACCTCATGAAGAGTTCTCCCGAACTCAGAGACCTCATGGCGAGTCTAAGGAATTCTGTGAGGAGGCTTGAGCAATCGGTTGAAGAGCTCTGGGTTATGGTTCACAGATATCTCTCGGGGAGGATCGGTAGATCGGCGTTCGAGAAGAGAGTTGATCGCCATTACAAGCTATTGAAGAGGGCTTATGGAGAGTTCGCCGATGCCGTCGAGGAGCTGAGGGAGAGAACTAAGTAAATA
The DNA here is from genome assembly GCA_964451435.1 of uncultured Nitrososphaeria archaeon. GTDB lineage: Archaea > Thermoproteota > Nitrososphaeria_A > Caldarchaeales > Wolframiiraptoraceae > AUK039. The sequence continues at coordinate 4,353 of CAYVHW010000038.1, forward strand.
CCTCCCCTATAACCCTCTTCTTGGGATCCTCCATAGTCTTCCATAGATTCTCAGCCTTAACCTTACACTCCTCCTTCATAGCATCCCTCTCCTTGAGAATCCTTCCAAAATCCCTCAACAGCCTTTCAAGATCTCGATAGTAGAGTATTAAGCCCTTCTCCACCAAGAACCTTACCACGGTTGGAAGCTTCTTCGGATAGATGGAGATCGCGGGAACTCCGAGTAGGGCCGCCTCCTGCGTCATGGTTCCACCGCCGCCTATGAAGATCGAGGAGTAGTAGATTAGCGACTGCCCAAAGATCGGCTTATCGATCACCAGAACATCTTCACCCTTTAACGATCTTTGGATGATCATCGACTGCTCACGATACCTACATAGGATTACGAGCCTCAATCCCCTTAAGATTTTGGCCAAGCTTTTAACGAAGTTTAGGAGTCGCTCATCACTCATCCTCAGATATGAGGCCATGGTCTCAGGCATCCTCAGAAGAACATACTTCCTTTCCTCCAATCCAAGCTCCCTTAACTGCTTCCTGGAGGGCTTGAAATCCTTCAGCCAGAAACATGGATCTAAAGCCTTATAATGTCTAATACTCTTTGGATGTGCTCCAGCCTCAATCCACTCATCGTCAGAGATTATCCAAGGGGTGAATACTTTCTCGGAGAGTGGGGCCACGAGCCTATTCACGGGTGAGTGAGGGGTGTCTGAGATCAGGATGTGAGGTATCCCCAATCCATAGGAGATCCTCGAAGCCTCAACAGATCCACTCGAGAATGTAATATCTGGCTTAAGCTCGATGATGTAATCTAGAAGTCTTCCCACGCGGTCTATACTCGCCCTAAGTTTTCCCTCCAGAGTCCCGCCGCCCCAAGATCCTATCTTGACAATATCCCAGTCTCTTGAGAGCTTCTCTAGGAGGTCGTCGAGCTGGATGTAGTGCCGTGAGGTCATTATAGGCTCATGGCCCAATTCTTTCAAGGTCTTTGCGAGGCTTGTGAAGAGGAAGAGCTGTTTGGGTGAGAGTATGTCGAGCCAGATCCTCATATCCGAAGACTACTCCTCCTTCTGCGGGTTTATCGAGATGAACTCTCCATGAACATCCTCAGCGTTCAATTCCTGATCCAATAAAAGCCTCGCCTCAACCTCATCCGCGAACTCTCTAGCAATCCTCCTATCCACCGAGACGTTTGCATCGACGAGATCTAGGGGGAAAGGTAGACCTGTAGCAAGATTGGCGTTCTCCATCAGATATGCTAGAGTCGATTCCAGATCCACCCCCCTTCCGAGCTCTATGCACGTCGGCGGAGCATATGGGGAGAGTCTGACATAGATCCTCCTAACGCCGATAACCTCTCTAAAGATTTCCTCTCTTATCTCGCTCCCAGAGTTCTTTGGGGCTAGATCGGTGATTATCTGGGTTCTAAGCTTTTTATCGATGTGGCCCAGCGCCTTCTCTAACTTCCTATCCTCTGATAGGTCTTTGATTATCCGCTTAACCTCCTTAAACCATCCCTTGAGGCCATTATAGTGTAGGTAGCTCCATCTATCTCCGAGGAGATCCCTATAATCGAAGTATTCTCCACACCTCATCAAGCTTCTTAGGAGTGATCGGTCATTCTTGTTTAAGGTCTCCTCCATCCTCCAATTCCTAGACAGTAGCCAGCCATCTATCGCCGCAGTCCTAATACGCTTGATAACCCCTATGGCCTTTCCGCTATCCAGCAACCTCTTGCTCTTCTCATAGATCTCTCTCACGAGCTCCCATCCAACGATTCTAGACCCCAATCCCAAGAACTCCTTCTCCTTTATCTCGCTACACCTAGCCCTAAACCCATAGAATGATCCATCTATAATCATCAGATCGACATCATACTTCTCCATACATTTAAGCGCTAGATCCCTCTCAAGAAGGGTTCTCATCAAGCTTAACAGCTTCCTCGTATAGAGGGAGCTGCCCGTTTGAGGTGTCATTATGTAGCCGGCGGCCATGCTCTCCTCGTCATCATCCGATATTATCTCACCTCCATCGAAGACCATGTAGCATCCCGTGTAGACCCCTATCCTATATCCGAGCCTCTCGCTAAGCCTTGGAGAGGATGAACCGTCGACCACACCCACCCTCAGATCCTTGGCTAATCCCTTTGGAATAGATCTAAATCTTAGATGCTTCCTAAGCTCTAGAATCCTCTCCTTCTCCCTCCTAAGCTCCTCAGCAACCCTTTTAGCAGCCCTCCCAGCGAGCTCGAAGAACTCCTCTTGAAGCCTCGGCGGAAGCCTTGAGATCGCGCTCTCCTCAAACTCCTCGCTCATCCGCAAAGACTATCCCACCTCTTAGGATAAAGGTTTCTGAGAGCTAGCCGAAACTGTAATTCTAAGAAATTTTATCGGGTGGGACGGTCTCGCCCTCTCCACAACTCATATAAATCATAAGAGATAGTCAGAAGTGGATGGAGAAACATTCGGCGGTCTTGAGGAGGAGGGCTCTAGAGTTCGCCGAGAAAGCCTTGGAGGTGATGGAATGGCTCGAAAGACATTCAAAGACCTACTAATCGAGGATGCTGAGGAGAGGAAGAAATATTTCCGCGACTTCATCAAGTATGCTGAGAAGGTTAAGGAGATTGTTAAGCAGAGGGATCCCGATGCGAGGATAATGCTCTTCGGAAGCGCGGTGAGGGGGGAGCTCAGACCTGATAGCGACATAGACCTATTGATAATCACGAACATCGCCGAGAAGCTCGACGAGAGGATCAAGCTCAGAATGGAGATAGTGAAGATTTTAGGCGAGGGGAGCCCATTCGAGATACACATAATCACCGACGAGGAATATGAGAACTGGTATAGAAAGTTCATCGATCGATCCCTCGAATTGTAAGCTCATTCCTCTTACCATGTTATTGTAAACCATTCATCCGCTTACACCAGCGTTAACGTTTTCTATCTCGGAGCCGTCGGCGGAATGCTATCACTCACCAGCTGAGCCTGATTTCCCTTCTCCATTTATCTGAAAGCTTATGAGTAGTGGGGTTGGTGAAGGGTTCATTCTGCCTAGGAAGTAGAAGTGGCCTTCTGGGAGGGTTAGGAGGGTTTCGGGTGAGATGTAGTATGAGGCCGCGAGCCTTTGAGCCTCCTCGAAGTCTAGGGGGTGAATTCTTCCTATGAACTGGGTGTTGAGATTTCTCCTAACCGCTGAGTTCAATCCTATCTCGCCCGAGATCCCCTGCGATAGGATCACTATAGACAATCCATAGCTTCTGCCAAGAGCGCAGAGATCTATTATCAAGTCGGTCGTTTCCCTCTCAAGCCCCCTCGGCTGCCAAGGAGCGTATTGCGGCCCCTCATCGATTATCAACGCCACGTCCAGCCTCTGCTTCCTCTCCATCAACCTCTTCAAGTATCGGGTTATCGAGTAGAATGCCGCGAGCTTCTGCTCCTTCTCACCCTTACTCATATCTATCACGACCAATCCCTTATCCTTTGCCTCTGCTAGGATCTCCCAAGGCTCCATGGTTCCGAGGAACTTCTCCAATTCCTCCTCGGTTATGAGGTCGAAGGATGCCTCCAGTCTCTCAAGCCAGAGTTGAGCGGTCTCCGACTTCAACTTACTACCCTGTAATTCGAGGATGGACTTAGCCTTCCTATAGAGTAGTTCTCTGGCCTCGGATGGGCTTCTCCCCCTCCACTCAACCGTCCTCAAAGCCCTCTCAAAAGCGCTGGCAACGGGATTCTCCTCTCTTCCATGGTATCCGAAGTTCTTGGTGAGCTGGCTGAAGTAGCTTAGAACGGTGAAATTGTCGACCTTGATCCTATCTAAGAGGATCACGGGCTCGAAGTATGGTGCGTAGTCGCTTCCCTTCCAATCCATTATTATCAAGCTATAGCCAGCCTTTCGGAGGAGCGGTATTATCTCATATCTCGCAAGATAGGATTTACCCGAGCCTGTGACGCCGAAGATCCCGATATGATAGTTTATGTATTGTTTTAGGACTGGGACTTTCCAATTAGGCTTACCCCAATAATGGCCTATCGTTAGCTCAGGGCTCTTGCTGAGAAGCCTCATGGGATCGTCTTCATCGGAGAATAGCTCGACGGTCGATGTTGGGGCGATTATAAGCTTATTCTGCTCTAACCCATTCTCTCCAACCATCCCGATCACCTCGAGGTTGAAGGTGTAGTATTCCTTGGCGCTGCTCGGAACCTTTCCCCTCCTCGCATAGGCCACGCCTGGATTGAAGCTCCCAGTCCTCACATTCTCATTCAACCCCTTGCCGCCCCTACAGACGGCTAAGACGTTCCCGCCGTTCTTGTTCCTGATTATAACGAGGCTCTCGTTCTTGACGACCTTCTCCATCCCATCATAGAGGATCACGGTAGCCCTAGACTCACTCGCGCCGCTCGAAACCATCCCTATCGGGATCGGCAAAGCCGATACACCACTAAGAGAAGTGTATCCAACCATATAATAGTCTCGCCCACTTCACCGAAAGTAGATGTTAAGATAATACGGCGAGAATGGTGGTGAGATACTTAGCCCGATAAGATTTTTGGGATGCGGGGGGCGGGATTCGAACCCGCGAACCCCTACGGGAGCGGGTCTCTTAACGATCTGACCAGCATTCATGGGTTCTTAAGCCCGCCGCCTTTGACCTGGCTTGGCTACCCCCGCTCCCCAGCTCCTAGTCTATTTGGGTTAATTTAATATTTCAGGTTAAGGATTTTTATTCCAGATCATCTGATCTAATGCTTGCCATGAGGATTCTACAGGTTAGCGACATCCATGGGAGGCTTGGGAGGGTTGAGGAGATAGTTAAGAAGGCTGGAGAGGTTGAGCCAGACCTTATAGTCGTGGCCGGCGATATAACCCATTTCGGGGACTTGGGGGACGCAGAAGAGATCTTGGATAAACTATCCGAGGCTGGAGTCCAGATATTCTTCGTCTCGGGAAACTGCGATCCACCTGAGATGCTTAGCTGGCAGCCGAAAAACAAGCTTGCCGAAAACCTCCACGGCAAATCGGTAAAGTTTGGGGACTTTATCTTCATAGGGGTGGGGGGTGGAAGTGGAAAGTTTGGGACTTTAACCGAGCTTAGCGAGGAGGAGTTCGAACATATCTTGAGAAAGTTCGCGGATCTCCCAAAGAACTCCATACTCGT
>CAYVHW010000039.1:0-9328 GCA_964451435.1 uncultured Nitrososphaeria archaeon
GGCTTCCAGTGGTGGAGAATCCTAGGAGCGGAAAACTCGTCGGGATAATAACGAGAGGAGACATAGGTCGGGTCTATGAGCTAAGGATGAGCGAGATAGTGCCTCGGGAGAGATCTTGAAGTGCCTTTCACTCGATGAACTCTTGTGAGGCTGGTCGCTCTCATCAGGATATGCCGCGATGAGCTTTCTCGACGCTATATCCTCCACCCTGGCATCTCCCCTGTCCCAGGCTGGTTTACGTCCTAAAAATACGGAGGCAACGGCCGCTCCTACGACCGAGGAGAGGATTACAGGCATAGCATTGAGTAATCCAATACCCTTATATCAGGATCTCCAGCCCGAAGAGCTGCCGCCAACCCGCAGACAACCAAGAGTCTTATGCTCAAATAGTAACATTAGGGAGGTTGCGAGATCTCTGGAGTAAGAGGTCTATTGAGAGAGTTGGCCAAGGTTATGGAATTAAATCTAAGCTAATCGAATATGTTTCGGGATGGCGGGGCTTAGAGAATTTCTCTCCGAGCTTGACGAGCTCGGAATCCTAGCGAAGATCGATAGGAGGGTCTCAACGAAATTCGAGATCCCAGCCTTGATCAAGAAGCTCGACCCAAGACCCGTGATCTTCACGAACATCGATGACCATGAAGAATTTAGGTTGGCTGCGAATATATCGGCCGATAGAGGGCTCGTCGCGAAGAGCTTGAATATTGGTGAGGGAGAACTACTCAATAAACTGATCCACGCTATCGAGAATCCAAGTAAGGGCGAGATCGTGAAGAACGCTCCATGCCAAGAGATAATCATACATGATCCAGATCTGAGGAGGCTTCCATTCCTAGTCTTCGGCGAAAGGGATGGCGGACCATACTTAACCGCAGGAATAGTGATAGCATATGATCCAGAATATGGGTTTAACGCAAGCTATCATAGGTTGATGCTGATCGGGAGGAATAGGCTCGTCGCCAGAATCCTTCCAAGACACCTAAACAAGTATATCGAGAGGGGGAATAGGGATATAGCGATAACAATCGGAAATCATCCAGCGTTCATGCTCGCCTCAGCGGTCTCATGGAAGCTCGGGGTTAGCGAACTAGACATAGCCAACACCCTAAAGCCCATGAAATACACCTGGACGGTAACGAACAATCTACTCGTCCCAGCCGACTGCGAGGTGGTCTTGGAGGGTAGGGTGACGGATGAGTGGGCGGATGAGGGGCCATTCATAGACGTTACCGGAACCTACGACATAGTTAGGAAGCAGAGAGTCATAGAGATAAATTGCATAACCATGAGGAGAGACCCGATCTTCCAGCAAATCCTACCAGGAGGCTCTGAGCATAGATTCTTGATGGGAACCCCGAGGGAGGCCGCGATCTTCAAGGAGGTCTCAAAGGTCTGTAACGTTCTAGATGTGAGGCTGACAAATGGCGGATGTAATTGGCTACACTGCGCGATAAAGATCAGGAAGAGGCAGGAAGGTGATGGGAGGAAGGCTATCGAGGCAGCCTTCAAGGCGCATAGAAGCCTAAAGCACGTGATAGTCGTGGACGAGGATATAGACATCTCGAATCCAAGTGAGGTTGAGTGGGCTTTAGCGACGAGAACCCAGCTCGACAAAGACCTCATCCTAAAGCCTGGCGAGCTCGGATCATCGCTAGATCCATCGGCAGATCAGGTTACGAGGAGAACTTGTAAGGCTGGGGTGGATGCCACGATACCTCTCGATAGGGATAGGGGGAAGTTTATGAGGGCGAAGATACCTGGTGAGGATGAGCTTAGGCTTGAAGACTACATCAAGTAACGAGGTGGAGAGATGTATCTGACTATAGAAGAGGAGAGGATGCTGGAGGGAGAGTATGGGTATGCGGCGCAGAAGTCGATGGAGATCCTCGTGGCCCTAGGAGAGATCTATGACGCCGAGAGAATGATAGAGATTAAGAGCGCTCAGATCTCAGGAGTATCCTACAAGAGCTTAGGTGAGGAGGGATTGGAGTTCATAGAGAAGCTAGCCGAGGATGGGAGTGTCAAAGTCCCAACAACCCTAAACCCATGTGGGATAGACTTAGAGAGGTGGAGAGAGCTCGGATTCCCTGAAGAATTCGCCGAGAAGCAGCTTAGGGTGATCCAATCATATCTAAAACTTGGAATAAAACAGACTCTAACTTGCACGCCATATCTGGCAGGAAATAGGCCGAGGTTCGGGGATCATATAGCATGGAGTGAGAGTTCCGCGATAATCTACGCGAACTCCATTCTCGGCGCGAGGACGAATAGGGAGGGTGGGCCGAGCGCCTTGGCCGCCGCTATAGCTGGTAGAACCCCACTCTATGGACTACACCTAGACGAGAATAGAGTTCCAGGGATCGAGGTGAAGATTCCAAAATGCTTAAGCGGTTATGAGTATGCGGCGCTCGGATTCTTGGTCGGGAGATTGGCTGGAGACAAGATACCATTATTCAGGGGAGTGAAACTCGTCTCAGATGAAGAATTAAGGCTTTTAGGAGCAGCCCTTGCATGCTCAGGCGGAATACCCCTATTCCACATCGAAGGAATAACCCCTGAAGCAAAGCTGAATCCGAATATGAGGACATCCGAGAGATATGAGGTGGAAGCAGATGAGATTAAAGAGGTGTGTGAGGAGCTGAATGACCATGATGTCGATCCAGATCTAATCTTCATCGGCTGCCCCCACTCATCCATAAGAGAGCTGATAATATTTTTGGAGTTGCTCAAGGATAAAGCCGTTAAGAAGAAGACTTGGATATTCACGTCAAGGGCCACGAGGGATTTAGGGGAGAGGCTTGGAGTGGTTGAGAAGTTGGAGAGGCTTGGGGTTAAGGTTGTATGCGATACGTGTCCGATAGTCGCGCCGATAAGAGAGCTTGGGGTGAGATCCATAGCCACGAACTCGGCTAAGGGCGCATGGTTCTCAAGAAACCTAAACGGCTTAAAGATAAGGTTCATGCCCATCGAGAGGCTCGTGGAGCTGGCCGTGAAATGATAACGTTGAAGGGTAGGGCGATATGGAGAGGGTGGGCGAGGGGTGAAGCATTAGTATCGAATCAGCCCATAAGCTTCTACGGTGGAGTAGATCCAGAGACCGGGAAGATAATCGAGAAGGGCCACGAGCTCGAGGGAAGATCGATCGCAGGAAAGATACTCGCATTCCCCTATGGTAAGGGATCCACGGTCGGATCATATATCATCCTAAGATTGAAGAGGAGGGGGCTTGCCCCGAAAGCTATCGTGAACCTTAGATGTGAGCCGATAATCGCTGTTGGGGCGATAATCGCCGAGATCCCAACCATCGACAAGATAGACATATCGATGATAAGAGATGGAGACTTGGTGGAGGTCGATGGAGAGATCTTAAGGATCTATAGGTGAATTATGGAGATGTATCAGATACTGCAGCCCTCATCACGGCTCAGACACTACACCCACATCATCCATCTAAACGATCTTGGTCTCACGGCTTAAACCTTGCTGGAAAACTTCATATCAACCTTGATGGAATTTGGTCGCGTGAACAGGTCCATGGATGAGGAACTTTTGAGGAGATTAGATAGCGTCAAGGGATTCAAGACTAGGCTTATGATAATGGGATTCTCCGGTTGGCCCGACGCCGGAAAAGTATCATCGCTCTCGATAAAGTATCTGGTGAGCTCCTTGAAGGCTGAGAGGATCGGAGATCTGAAGGTCTCCGGATGTTATGATCTGACCTCGACCAGACCCTTAGTGGCCGTTAGTAAGGGAGTGTTAAGAGACTTCAGACTCCCGTCAAACGACCTATATCTGTGGGCTAGTGGAGACCATGAGAAAGCGTTCCTGATCTTGATGGGGTCTGAGCCGAACATGAATTGGGAGGAATACACGGAGCAGATCTTATCCATATGCGATGAATGCATGATAAGGAGGATCTATCTGATAGGTGGAGTCCTAGACCTGATCCCGCATACGAGGAGGCCGAGGGTTAAGGCGGTCGTGAACATGGAGAATCTAAGGCGGGAGGTGGAGGCATATGGGCTTCAGCCCATAGAGTATTATGGGCCTGCGAGCATCCACAGTCACATCATGACCATGGCCTTGAGGCGTGGAATAGAGGCGATAGGGATCTGGGGCCATAGCCCAAGCTACGTCACGATCCCGAATCCGAAGACAGCCCTCCACGTCTTGAGGGTGCTATCTACGATGCTCGACATAAAGCTAGATCTAGGGGATCTTGAGAGGAGGGCGATGGAGTTTGAGCGAGAAGTTGATGAGGCGGTTGAGAAGAACCTAGAGCTTCAAAGACTCGTTAGAGAGCTTGAGAGGAGATATGATGAGGAGCTTGGGGCACCACCATATATTGCCTAGACCTCATTCTTGATTCTATTGAGTTCCTCGGCGAATATTTGATATGTTTTATCGTCGTATAGGCAGAAGATCACCCTCTCGATATTGCTCCCAGCCTTCAAGTAATCGACCGCTGTTCTCAACATTATCTTCGCACACCTATCCTTTGGGAATCCGAAGATGCCTGTGGAGATGGCTGGGAACGCTATGCTCTTGACCCCATGCTTCTCCGCGAGCTTGAGGGAGTTTAGGGTCGCGTCTCTAAGCTTCCTATCCTCATCTCCCTCGCCCATCCTAGGGCCGACTGCGTGGATAACATATCTAGCCTTCAATCTCCCCGCACCGGTTATCACAGCCCCGCCAACCGGGCAATATCCAATCTTATCACATTCCTCTTGGATGCTCCAGCCGCCCTTCCTCAGAATCGCTCCAGCAACCCCTCCACCCATCTTGAGCCTAGAGTTCGCGGCGTTGACTATGGCATCCACCTCGAGCTCCGTTATATCTCCCTTGACGAGTTCAATCATCGATCTATCAACCCTCAACATCATCAAGACTACGTTGAATCGATCCGGCTGATAAGGATTTAATCTCAGGGGCTCGTTCTTGAAGTCGTAAATCCTTTTAAGATGGCTTCAAGCGTTAAGTCTCGGCTGGATGATCTCGGTTAAGCTTCTCGAAGCAGATGAGAAGAGCGTTAGGGTTGAGCTTGAGGGAGTCCCACTCTCGATAGCGAACGCGATAAGGAGGTTCACGATAAACGAGGTTCCAACCATGGCGGTCGAGGAGATCCTATTGATAGAGAATACCTCGGCCATGCCTAACGACGTCCTAGCCCATAGAATCTCCCTAATACCATTCAAGTCCGATATAGATAGATATGTTCCACCCGAGGAATGCGATTGTGGGAGTAAGCTTGGATGCGATAGATGTGCTGTGAGATATATCTTGAGGGCTGAGGCGAAGGATGAGCCTATAACCGTCTACTCCGGGGACATGATCCCAGAAGACCCTACAACCACCGCGAAGCCCGTAAGCCCTAAGATCCCGATAGTGAAGCTCGCGCCAGGCCAGCGGATAGAGATGGAGCTATATGTCAGGGTTGGGAGGGGGAGGAAGAATGCGAAGTGGCAGGCTGCGATCTCATCCCTTTATGAGTCGAAGGATGGAGACCCGAATAAGAGGATACTCTATGTCGAGTCTATAGGATTTCTGCCGCCGAAGCGCATCCTAATCGAGGCCGCGAAAGCCTTGGAGAAGAAGACCTCAGAGTTCGAGGAGAAGTTTAACAAGCTTCTAGGAGAGTTGAAGGCGGATTAATCTTTATGATTAACCCGAGCGAAACCATAGGAGAATCGAGATGGTGAGTAGGAGGAAGACGGTTAGGCCGGGGCTCAAGCTAAGCATACTCAAGGCGATCCCGAGGCCGGCGGCGAAGACTAGATTCTGGAAGAGGATAATCGAGGAGGCCGAGAGATCTAGGAGGAGTAGGAGGGTCGTAAACCTCTACAAGCTCAATAGGCTCACGAAGAGCGGAGACGTGGTCTATGTCATCGGAAAGGTCTTAGGTTCCGGAGAGTTGGATCACCCGATAACCATAGGAGCCTTCGGCTTCTCGAAGAAAGCCTATGAAAAAATTTTGAAGGCGGGTGGAACAATCCTAACGACCGAGGAGTTCGCCGAGAGGTATCCAAGCGGCAGCGGCGTCAAGCTGATAGGCTAGAGTGGGAGAACCTCTCTGCCGAGATGAGTATTCAAGACTATCCCAGCCGACGTATACGTCGCGCTCAGCCCACAGAATATCCCCTCAACTCCAGCGATCCTGAGTAGTAGAATCGATCCGCCTGCAGCGATCGTGAAGAAGGCCGCTGAGAGGAGGAAGAAGAGGATCGTTAGTGAGATGAAGACCGTCGGTAGGGCGAATCTAGTTATCTTAAAGGATCCCGGGGTTAGGTAGGCGGTGAAGATCCCCCACATCAACATCACATATCCAGCCTCCACCGGGGTTAGGGTCACTATCTTGAGCCAGTCTAGGAGGATCGCCAGCGACAGACCTATCCAGAAGAGGCCATAGGAGGTGAAGGCGGTTAAGCCGAAGATGTCTCCACGCCTCCCATCGATTATCCCAGCGATCACTTGAGCCAATCCACCATAGAAGAATCCATAGCAAAAGGTGATCAAAGGCACCTCGACCAGCCCAGCATTATGGAGGTTTAGGAGAACGGTCGTCAGCCCGAATCCAGCGAGCCCCAGAGCTCCTGGAGAAGCCCACTCACTCCTTCCAGACATAGGTATTCAGATAAATCCGTCGTTAATAAAATGTGCCTCAAAAAGATCGGAGCGAGATCGTCGTCGCCGAAGTCGTCAATTTGACGAAAAAGCGATATGAATATCGCGATTTTACCGTCAATATGCTCAAAATCTGATAAAAAAGACAAATACATGCCTTACATGGAGATCCTAGAGGCTGATGAGGGCGAGGCTTAAGGGCTTCATGGAGCTTGAGCGCATCGCTTCCATCGAGGGGCTTAGAGACGAGAGGAAATGCGCGATATTCAGGGTTAAGACCGAGATCCTAAAGACGATGACAAGCGACCTACTCGAAAAAGGATTCTACTGGATCCTGCCCGTGATGCTTTCGAGGGCCACCGATCCGCTCTGGCCCGATCCTGGTGCGAGCATAGAGAAGAGGCTTGAGCTTGAGGTCTATGGGGTTAAGGTGAAGGCGATGCAGAGCATGATCCTCCATAAGAGGGTCTTAGTCTCCCTAGGGCCTGAGAGGTTCTTCATCTACTCGCCGAACATAAGGATTGAGCGTAGGGATAGGGCCTTAACCGGAAGACACCTCTACGAGTTCACCCAGCTTGAGGTCGAGGTCGCCCATGCGAGGATGGAGGACATATTCAAGATCTATGAGGATCTCATAGCCAAGTCGATAAGGACTGTTAAGGAGAGGCTTAGAGATGAGCTCAAACTCCTCGGAAGAGACGAGATCGAAGTTCCAGAGACTCCATTCGAGGTCTTCAAGAGGAGGGAGGTTGAGGAAAGATATGGAGCCGACTGGGAGCTAAAGCTTTCAAGAGATCTAAGGAATCCGGCATGGGTCACGGATATCCCGAGGGAATTCTATGACTATGAGGATGAGGAGGCTGGGGAGTGGAGGAACTTCGACCTAATCCTACCGGAGGGCTATGGCGAGGTGATCTCGGGAGGAGAGAGGGAATACGAGTATGAGAAGATGCTTAGAAAGATCGAGAGAGATGGGTTGAGGAGAGAGAACTATGAGTTCATCCTAAACCTCGCTAAACGCGGACTACTCAAGCCCTCAGCCGGAGCGGGGCTCGGGGTCGAGAGATTCATAGCATATGTCTGCGGGGTAAGGCATGTGGCCGAAGTCCAGCCATTCCCAAGGATCCCGGGAATAGTTTCAGAGCTGTAGGAAAATACGCGGAGTATCATCGTTAAGATATTGGGAGCTTAGGCTGGAATTAAGTGATCATAAAGGATGCTGACTTAACACGAGGGAAAAGGAGGAGAGGGGGTCTAGGCAGGCCAACGATCACACAGCCTCGCCAAAAGCCTAAGATAGCTCTCTTGATATAGCCGTTAGCCCTCGGATCCTTGGCAAGCCTGATGAACTCCTTGACGGCTCTCAAAGTCCTATCAAAGTCTTCGAAACCCTCAAAGACATCTCCATAGCTTTCAGCGATCAGCTCAATACCATATAATTCACCTATATCCGTGGAATTCATTGACCTGTCTCCGAAACGCCGTTAAGCTTCGACTGCCTCTTCATCAAAATCCTCCAAACAAACCTTGGACATGCCCTCTCCCTCCACAATCTCAACCCCTTTCTCCGGGAGCCTCATCCAAGTCTCGGTAGACCCTTAGGTGATTGAAGTATCTCCTGCCGCAGTCTCGCAGATGACCTCAATGATGAATCGCTCGTCACACAGCGCGTATCCAGTCGGCAGATCCCTCAATTCGCTCTCCTTCACCGCAACTCCTGTACTCCACAGGAATCGCTTAAGCGTTGTCCTAACCCTTGTCCTCACCACCGACTAATACGGTTATTCCTTGAGCAAAGTCTGATTCTAGATTACTTGAAGCACCTAATAATTTTTTAACGATTACATCTGGGTTAGGATACTTAGCCTTTGAACTCATTCCTTTCCTTCTTGAGCTTGGTAAGTAGCTTTCTCATAAGTTGATAGTCGATCTTCCTTAGAGAGTTCCTTCTTCAAGAGATTAGCCAATTCCTCAGAGTCTCTAGCAGATTTCAATTTTAGAACCATCTCTTCGTTTTGGAGCATGGAGGCCAATTTTTGGAGAACATGGATCTGCGATCTCGGGTCATTTAAGGCGAGCAAGAATATTATATTAACGTATATCTCCCTCCTATCCTCCATATTTAGGAACTTTACAGGATTATGTAGCTTGGTGACCACTATTGCTGGTCTGCGAATATACTTAGCATTAGCATGAGGGATCGCTACGTTCACACCCAGTTTTAACTTCAGTCCTGTCGGAAACTGTCTCTCACGCTCTAAGATAGCCTTTGGAAGTTCCTTCTCGGCGTTCCCCCGTTTAACGAGTACCTCTGACAGCATCTTTATAACATCTTCACGGTTGCCCGCTTCCGGGATTTCGATCGCTATTATCTCCATAAAAGCTTACCTTGGTAAGGTCAGCGCAGGCCCTGAAATTTAAACATATTTTTCACGTTCAATCCATTTAACTCTTTATGATATAGGTTTAAATATCGCTTTCTAAGCATTTTAATAAGTTTCGAGAGGTGAAACCATGGCAGACATCGTAGGAATTATTTCAGAAGCAATTCTGTGGTTGGGGAAATTACCTGGATGGGTTTTGGTGCCGATATTCCTTTTCATTCTAGGGCTCATATTTGGGGTTGGTATAAAAAAATCGGCGAGAAGTGCGTTCTATGCTGGAATAGGATTATTAGGACTTATGACCGTGACAACGTATATCTTCG
>CAYVHW010000040.1:0-9155 GCA_964451435.1 uncultured Nitrososphaeria archaeon
GCGGCGGTTGTGAGAGATAAGGGCGGCGGGATGGTTTTGGAGGCCGGGGCACTCGTCCTAGCGGATATGGGGGTTGCGTGCATCGATGAGATCGATAAGATGAGGCCTGAGGATAGGGTCGCCATCCATGAGGCGATGGCTCAGCAGACGATTAGTATAGCTAAGGGTGGTATTGTTGCCACTCTTAATGCTAGGACTTCTATTCTGGCCGCCGCGAACCCCGCTTTGGGTAGGTATGATCCTTATGGTAGTTTCACGGATAACGTTAATCTCCCGATAACCATTCTCTCCAGATTCGATCTAATCTTCGTCTTGAGGGATGAGCCTGAGAAGGAGAGGGATAGGAGGATCGCCGAGCACATAATCGGATTACAGTCTAGATCCACGGCCACCGCAGCCCCTCCAATCCCGCCGGATATCTTGAGGAAGTATATCGCTTATGCGAGGAGGATTAAGCCTGAGCTGACGCCGGCTGCCGCCAAGCTCGTCAAGGACTTCTATCTCCAGATGCGCTCAATCTATCAACAGACCTCAACCGTTGCGATAACCGCTAGGCAGCTTGAATCCTTGATCAGGCTGGCTGAGGCTAGGGCTAGGGCGGCTTTAAGAGATTACGTTACGGAGGAGGATGTCTTGGATGTCATAGATTTGATGAAGAGAAGCTTATCCGAGGTCGGGGTGGATGTGGAGACGGGTAAGCCGGATATAGATGTGATCCTGACGGGTAAGCCTAAGAGCATGAGGGATAAGTTTGCGATAGTGATAAAGACGATCAAGGAGTTTCAGGATGAGAAGGGTTATGCTGAGGATGAGGAGGTTAGGCAGGCTCTCAGAGAGAGGGGGCTAACGGATGATGAGATAAATAAGCTCTTAACGAGGCTCTTATCGGATGGAAAGGTCTTCGCGCCCAAACCTGGAAGATATAGATTGACCTAAGAGAGGAGTGAATAGGCGTTGCTCGTGGAGGAACTTCCAATCCCGCAATTCCTTAAAGAGAATCTGCTCAACGCGGGCATACGGGAGCTTTATCCACCCCAAGCCGAGGCCATCAAAGCAGGAGTACTGGATGGAGAGAACCTCATCCTCGCCACGCCCACAGCCTCTGGAAAGACTTTGATCGCCCTCATGGCCGCCTCAATACACCTAGTTAGGGGCGGGAAGATCCTGTATCTAGTTCCGTTGAGGGCGTTGGCCTCGGAGAAGCTTCAAGAGATCCAAGAACTCCTCTGTAAGGGATCTGGTTTTAAGGTCGCCGCCTCGACCGGAGACTATGATTCAAGCGATCCATGGCTCGCGAAATACGATATCATAGTCGCGACGAATGAGAAGGCGGATAGCTTGCTGAGGCATAGGGCTGAGTGGATAGACGACCTAACCATGATAGTCTTCGATGAACTCCACCTACTCGGAGACGAGGATAGGGGGCCAACGCTTGAGATGGTGATAACGAAGCTTAAGAGGAGGCTTGGAGACTTCCAGATCCTTGGATTGAGCGCGACGATAAGCAACGCCGAGGAACTCGCTGAATGGCTCGGAGCAAAACCGATAATCTCCGACTGGAGGCCAGTTCCATTAAAGGAGGGAGTGCTGTATGGGCTTCAAGCAGAGTTCGCCGATGGAGATGTTAGGAGGCTTGAGCAGATGGATGAGAACGTGATCGTCAACGCCGTTCTAAATGTCTTGATGGAGGGCGGCCAAGCCCTAGTGTTCGCGCCTACGAGGAGGAGCGCCGAGAACTATGCCATGAGGCTCGCTCAAGCATTCACTAGAAGACTAGGGATACTTAGAGATGATGAGAGGGAGGAGTTGAGGAGATATGCTGAGGAGTTGCTGGCGGAGGAGAGGAGCGTTTTCACCGAGAACCTCGCGAAGATGATAGCCGCGGGAGCGGCATTCCATCACGCAGGCCTCTCCTATAATCAGAGGAGGATAATCGAGGAGGCGTTTAGGTCGAGGGTCCTGAAGGCGGTCGCCGCCACCCCAACCCTCGCGGCGGGAGTGAATCTCCCGGCCAGACTCGTCTTAATCGCCGGGATTAGGAGGTATCAGGTTGGGAGAGGTTATGTTGGGATACCGGTCTTAGAGTATAAACAATTTTGCGGTAGGGCTGGGAGACCTGGATATGATGAGATTGGATACGCCTTGACGGTCGTTAGGAGGAGGGATGAGAAGGAGTATGTCATGGAGAAGTATGTTATGGGGGAACCTGAGAGGATTAGGTCTAGGCTCGCCTCGGAGAGGCATCTAAGAACCCACGTCCTCGCGATAATAGCCTCGGAAGAGCCTAGAACCCTCGACGACCTCATGAAGTTCTTCGACGAGACCTTCCTCGCCCACATCTACGGCGGCTACGTGATAGAGGGTTTGATAATGGATGTGGCTGACTTCTTAGAATCCGCTAGATTCATCGAGGTTAGGGGCGATGAGGTTAAGGCGACTAGGCTTGGAAGGAGGGTCTCCCAACTATACATAGACCCGTTGACGGCCGTTATCCTCCTAGACATCTATGAGAGGGGAGCAAAGTCTCCAAGCGCCTTCGGACTACTCCACTCGATAGCCTTAACCCCAGATGTCCCAACTATACCGATGAAGAGGCTTGGATCTGGAATCTTGGAGTCTGAGCTCGAGAGGAGGGTCGATGGCCTCATGATACCTCCACCAGATCCAGAGGAGGAGAATTACGAGGAGTATATGGAAGCGTTCAGATTAGCCCTAGTCCTAGAAGCTTGGATAAATGAAGTTCCAGAGGGAGAATTATATGAGAGGTTTAGGGTTCAGCCTGGAGACATGGCAGCGCTTAGGGAGCGGGCGAGCTGGATAGCCTACGCAGCATCTCAGATAGCGAAGATCGCCGGATACAGGGAATACGTTCAACCATACGATAAGCTTAGCGATAGACTGAGATATGGCGTTAGGGAGGAGCTATTGCCGCTTGTAAAGCTTAGGGGTATTGGGAGGGTTAGGGCCAGAGCACTTTATCGCGCAGGCTACACATCGATTGAGAAACTCAGAGAAGCCAGACCCGAGGAGCTGATGAAGATACCTGGGATAGGTTCGAGGATAATAGAGCTATTGAAGGGGCAGCTCTAGCTAAAGTATTTTCGGTGAAATTCCCGAATAGACCATTCCTGAATACCCTCGATCGATCCAGGTCTGAACTTTCTCACAAGCTCCATCGCCTCCTCCGCCGACATCCGCTTCCTCGCGATGAAGTATGCTGCGAGAACAGTCCCAGTTCTACCCAATCCCGCTGCGCAGTGGATCAATACCTTCCTCCCCTCCTCGACCTCCGCCAAGATTAAATCTACTATCTGCTTCAACTTCTCAGGGCTTGGGGCGGAGTGGTCTAAGATGGGGGTGTGAAAGTATCTGAATCCAAGCTCCTCGATCCACTCCCTTGGGAGAGGGCTCTCGGTTAGGGAGATTATCGTCTCGATGCCCCGCTCCCTAATCCACTTAAGCTGTTCGAGCGTCATGGGCCTACCAGACCCGGCCACGTAGTCGTCCACCCAGCTGAACCTCGATGGACTATCCCTCACAAACGCCCTAAGCCTTCGATAGACATCTCCCGGCAAGCTCATCCCATAGACTGCGTTTAAGCCGAATATTAAGGTAGATGCAAGGATAAAATATTGGGCATCACAGCTATCTTCGTGATCTTAGCCGTAGGACCTGCCTCAAGATACCTACTCGGAAAACTGCCGAGGATAGAGGGTCTAAGGATTATGGAGGTTGAGCATAGGATCTTCCCAGATGGTGAGAGCTATATTCGGTTTCCAGAGGAGGTCTCTGGAGAGGATCTGATAGTGCTTCAGGGAACTCATCCTCCTCAAGATCGACATCTAATCCAAGCCATCTTGATCGGTGAAAACGCCTTAGACCTGGGGGCGAGATCCATAGTCCTAGTCTCTCCATATCTCGCCTACGCCCGTCAAGATAAGCGGTTCTTGGATGGAGAAGCTGTTAGCATAAAGACGATCCTCAGGATCCTTCACCAAGTAGGTTACAGGAGGATTTACACGGTCAACATACACTCTCCATGGATAGCGGAGGAGTCGCCGATACCCTTGATCGATCTGAGAGCCGAGAAGATCTTGGCCAAATATCTGAAAAAAGTCGGGCTCGGGGATTCATTCATAGTCTCGATGGGTAAGAAGGGTAGGGAGATGGCGAGGATGGTCGCAGAAGAGCTGAGCACTGATTATGCCTCAGCCAAGTCAAGCAGGGATAGAAGAACTGGAGAGGTCAAGATCGAGCTTGGAGAGGTGTCGGCTGAGAAGGCGGTGGTCGTGGACGACATCATAAGCACCGGCGGAACCATGGCCTCAGTAGTTAAAGAGTTGAAGAGGATGGGGGTGAGGAAGGTTTACGCCGCCTGCATCCACGCCCTACTGGTCGGCGGAGCTGTTGAGAAGATAATGGGCTCCGGGGCTGAGAGGATAATAGCCTCCGACACGATACCTAATAGCTACGCGGAATATTCCATTATAGGGTTGGTTGAAGAGGCGATACGCCGTGAATTAAGATGATTAGGCGCAGATACTTCTTCCTACTCTCTGGGATCTATGAAACTCTTCCGAGGGCGGAGCTCAAGGCGGTCTTAGAGGTCCTTGATCCAAGTTATAGGTTGATAGGGGAGTATTCGAGGATCGTGGTCGCCGAGACGCTTGAACGAGTCGCTAAAGAGGTCGTTTATAGGACGGCTTATACCAAGCTCGTAGGAGAATTCCTCTTAAAATGCGAGACCGATGAAGAGACTATACTCAAGTCGATCAAACAGATCGATTTGAAGGAGTTCGTGGACCCGGAGGTCGAGAAGATAGCCGTAAGGGGGATGAGATTGGATGGAGTTAGGTTGAGGAAGCTCGAACTCGAAGCATCGATTGGAGAGCATATCTTAAACATGGTTCCAAGGCTTAGAGTCGATTTAGAGAGACCCGACCTCACGGTGGTATTCGTGGCTCAACCCGAGCTAACCGTCGTAGGAAAGCTACTTGAAGCCAAGCCCAAGCACTTCTTCGATGAGAGGATCGCTGGGAGGAGGCCGTTCTCCCTCCCCTCGACCATGCAGCCCGACTTCTCCAGAGCCATGGTCAACCTCGCGAGAGTTCGGGTCGGTGGGAGGATCTTGGATCCATTCGCTGGAGCATGTGGGATAGTGATCGAAGCCCTCCTCCTAGGCTATGAAACTTATGGGGTTGAGCTTAAGGATTGGATAGCCTTGGGAGGATTAGAGAACCTTAAGAGATATGCTCGTGGAAAAGAGTTCATGATAGTTGGGGATGCGAGGAAGCCCATGTTTAGGGAGAGGCTCTTCAACGCGATCGTGACCGATCCACCCTATGGCAGGTCGACGACCATTCCAGACAGGTCTATCAAGAACCTCCTAACCGAGTTCTTCGAGGTGGCGGCCGAGCTATTAGTCGATCATGGTAGAATCGTCTTGGCCGTTCCATCGGAGCTTGAGCTATCAGAGCTGATAGCTGGAACCGGATTCAAGATCCGTGAATCCCATCTCGCGAGAGTTCATAGGAGCTTGACTAGGATGGTGGTGATCTTGGAGAATTGAGCGTGATGAGATTAACCTTCCTCGGAACCGGTGGAGGTGTCCCAAGCCTAAAGAGGGGTTTGCCTTCGATAGCCGTAAACTTCTCAGGCGAGTTGATCCTCTTCGACTGCGGGGAATCCACCCAAAGGCAGATGATGAGGGCTGGGGTTGGATTCAAGCGTAAGCTAATCATATTCTTAACCCATCTCCATGGAGACCATGTATTGGGTCTACCTGGCCTCCTCTACACGCTCTCCATGCTCGATAGAAGAGATCCAGTAAAGATATTCGGGCCAAAGGGGACGATAGAGTTCGTCAAGTCGCTCCTATCCCTAAAGACTGGGAGGATAGGGTTCGATGTATATGTTGGCGAGGCGTCTGAGGGATTGGTCTATGAGTCGAGGGAATATGTTATCGAGGCGGTTGAGGCGGATCACACGGTTCCAGCCCTAGCATATAGGCTTAGGGAAAAGGATAGGCCCGGGAAGATGAAGGTCGAGTATCTTGAGAGCATAGGGCTTCCAAGAGGACCTCTCTGGGGAAAGCTTCAAAGGGGTGAGGAGGTCGAGTTCAAGGGTAAGGTGATTAGACCTGAAGAGGCCGTGGGTCCTCCAAGACCTGGGAGGAGAATCGTGTATACGGGCGACACGAGGCCGTCGCAGAGGATAGTCGAGTTCGCGAGAGACGCCGATGTATTGATCCATGACGCAACCCTCGGCCCAGAGTTTGAGGAGGAGGCGGCTAAAGAGGGGCACTCAACTGTCAATCAGGCGGCTGAGATCGCCCTAAAAGCAGGCGTCAAGAGGCTATATCTATTCCATCTCAGTCCAAGATATGAGGGTAGGGAGGAGGAACTCTTAATGGAGGCTAGGAGGATCTTCCCCGAGACCTATCTGGCCGAGGATCTCCTAACTTATGAAGTTCCGGTTAGGAGATAGTTAGATCTCTGTTAGCCACTCGATAACCGCTTCAAGATCATCCGACCTTACCTCGACCTTGATAGGTGGAAGAGGGGACTCTAGGTAGGGCTCGGTGAAGGAGATCTTTCCAACATACGCCGCCTGCTTGTTTAAGTTGAAGATCAGGCTGTCACCTAATATGGACGATTTTAGGATCTGTCTGGCGCTCGTCCTAATCCTCCGCTCCCTAATCAGCCTCTTCAAATTCTCTAAGACCTTCAAATCTTTCCCAACCCCCTCGACGACCGCCGACCCATCAAGCCACTTAACATTGAAGTCTATCTCTGGAAAGACCTTCTTGACAGCCTCCAAGACCTTCTCTGGATCCTCGGTGGGATAGACCTCGGCCTCAACTCTAACCTCAATCTCCAAACCCATCGAGTAATCCTAGGAGAGCCATGAGATAAAGCTAAAGCTGAGGATGAGGAGGAATTTTAGGGGATGATGTGTCTGACCAGGCTGACGCGATGATAGGGATCTTGAGCGCTGACCCAAACAAATAATCCGGTCGTCTCGCTGAACGATGTCTGATTCGAGATGAGATTTTAGCCGAGAAAAATTAGAAGGAGAAGGCAGCGTAGGATATGGGAGAGGGTAAAAATTTGAAGGTGGTTTAAGGTTCCTAGCACGCTTATCGCTCTCGTCTTTTGAGATCCTCTTCCACCACCTTTAATCCAAGTAGTGAAGCCATCTCTTTAAGCTGTTCTCTCCAGTCTCCGTAGAATAGAACTCTATGCCAGCCAGCCTTCCACCTATAATTTCTGATTATGGACTTCGTGTCAGCCCTACCCACTATCTTCGTCGAACAAGACCATCGAGAATACTCATTTCTTAGGATCTCGGCCGTGTGAATTGTAAGTATCCTCTCTTCGAGGCTTAAGCCGACGACGGTGACCTTCTCCCCGGTTGGAGCCTCAACGTATACTGATGCTTTCTTTCCACCCAGATGTGCTGAGGTTATTATGTAGGGGACCGTTTTTCCGCCGCCATAGCTATATGGGGTTATTGGGGCGAAGCAGTGATAGTATACGATCTCGTCTTTGAGCATGTCGGGGCTTGGATCGTTTATGAATCCCGGCCTATCCGCTAATTCTTTCATAAGTAACAGTAATACCGCCGAACCTACATCCGCCTCACAGACCGGGACGGCCTCATTCCTCCTTACGAGCTCCATGAAGCCTAGACAGGGCCATGCGTCCAAAAAACCGTTTCTATAGAGGACTATGCAATCCACGGCTATCGCATCGGCTCTATAATCTTCGACTATCTTTCTCATCGCCATGTATAGTTTAGCGGATTTAACGATCTCATACTCATCCTTTTCCGAAACCTCCTTCGCCTCCCTCATCCATCTTTCGGCGATCTTCTCCGCCTCGCCGTCCGAGACTTTACTATAGTATTTCTCGACGAACTCCCTGCTATCTATCACTATGGGCGTTATCCCGAATATTGCTTGTATCTGTTTCAGATATCCGTAGAGGTCTATGCTCAGGGGAAACTCCACGTCGGCGAGAAACTTGACTCCAGGGCTCATGATGAACAATATCTTCGAGTTCCGAAGCTTATGGATCACGTATAGATATCCAACATAGCGTCTCAACAATTCCTCACTCTCTATCTCTCTCGTAACTATTCCTAGGACGCGCCTCCCTTCAGCCTCAGCCCTAGGATACTCTAATAGTAGATCGCCTGCGGCACCGTAGGTTTCGGCGATGAGAACCGTGGGCTTACCGCTTTCGATTATCGGCCTGACCAATCCATGTAATGAGTTGAATAGGAACGTGACGTATCCGACGGCGTCCTTGGTTTTATTCAAAGCCTCGGAGACTTCCTGATAGTTGGTTATATTGAAGGAATGGAACTCCACGTCTGGATAAAGCTTCGTTAAGATTTCCATGATCCTCTCCCTCCTCTCCTTGAACAACTTAGTCGATTCGGGGGGATCTCCTAAGGCGCCGAAGGGGGGTGCAACGAAAAATACTCCCATCCTACATTTTTCGTTCATGACGTAAGTATAGAAGACTGTAACGATGATATAAGTTTACGCTCTTTCCGCAAGAGTTTATCGAGATGTAAAAATATTGATGATGGGTTGCCTAATCGCCTCAGTCTGTTAGGCGCTCATTATATCTCCTGAACTCTCCTATGCCATATGCGTCGACCTCGATCATCCTCCCGTTTATGGTTATGCTCCCGGTCCAGTGTATCGTGGCCCTGCCCCAAGTCCTATAGGCTTCTGGATTCCACCAAGTTCCTTTGAAAGCTCCCCATCGATTGGGCCAATAGTTTATCGGCTTTCCCACAAGCTTTATCTCTCCTCCATCAAATCTCCCAACTAGGTGGAAGGTCTTCGGCTGGATCCTTCCATCGCCCCAGACCTTAAACTCGGTTAATGGATATGAGCGGTTCTCTATGAGTAGGTTTAGTCTGGCTTGATGCTGGAGGTTTGTTGGGGGATGGAATGGAGAAGGATTGTCTGTGTGGGCGACTGCTAGGCAGAACTCATCTTGGCAGAGGTAGAAGCATGAGAACTCGAGCGGCGCTCCAGCCCCGCCCTCCTTGGCAGTATCGTAGTAGTATGTTAGGTGGCTCGCTCTATCGAATAGGAAGCTTCCCTTGAACACGTATCGTCTTCCATTTAGGATGAG
>CAYVHW010000041.1:0-8834 GCA_964451435.1 uncultured Nitrososphaeria archaeon
ATTCTGGTCTTGGGTGAGGTGGATTAGAGCTTAAGCCATGGGTGGAGATATATGATGGAGCGTGGAATAAACATGGAGATCTAGGAGAATCGTTGGGGGGCGGGGAAGATAGCTATGAGAGAGGTTATGGAGGATCCGTTCCCGATAGTCTCGTCCAGCATCCCACTCCCGCTCATAATCTAGCTCCTCAAACATCATTAACCCATTCTAGTCTTCAAGGAAGGGTAAGATCATGGGCATAATTACGAACACAGATATAGAGAAGGTCTTCACGTTGAAGAATACGGAGCTTAAGCAGACTCCAGCCAAGACCTGTTTGGATGGATAGTCATACAACTCTCCACCCATTTAGAGAATAATCTTCATCCACCTTCTCATAGCAACCACGTTAAACACATATCTACCCATCATGAACTGTTAAGATTTCATCATTTCCTCAGGTCTCAATGAAATCTTAATATATGGCTTATAGAGCCTATAAGGGCATAGATGAATCAAACCTATTTTTGTCTTAAATTACCTTCGATATATTCAAGACAGCCGATGAAGAGACCTTAAAGTTACTGGGACTTCCCGAGAGTGAGCTAAAATTAATTCTTAAAAAATCTCTCAGGAAGGACTCATAAGAAGGACTGATAGCGACCTTACCTATAATGATACCCGGAGATGCTGGAGCCCCCTCGAAGTTTAATCATCAGTTTTGAATTCGATGGTCTAAATTAAAAATGTTGTCTTGGGATCTGTAAGGAGAGTATGAAATCTGCTATGCTATTTAATGACCTGACGAAGGTTGGGAGAATATTGGCGGTTTTTAGCAAAAATTATCCTAGAATTAACTCTTAGCCGTCTTGAGCAACTAATTTAATAATCAGCTTAAATTTAGGTGATTGAGGAATGGACGTAGAGGGCAAGACCGCCGCCGAGCTCTTAGGCAGAGGTGGGGTTAGACGCACCTATATTCGAGAAGTTATCTTGGAGAACTTCATGAGCCACGAGTATTCGAGGATCCCCCTGAAGCCTGGGATGAACTTGATAACTGGGCCTAATGGGGCTGGAAAGTCCTCGATCCTCCTCGGCATAGCCGTGGCCTTAGGCCAAACTTACACGGATAGGAGTGAGAGGCTGAGCGACCTGATCAGGAGGGGTGAGAAGGCCGCTAGGGTCACAGTAGTCTTCGATAATATGGAGGTGGATGGGAGGAGGCCGATACCATGGCTTAACTCCGATCAACTCGTCATAACGAGGTATCTGAAGAGGAGTGGAGATTACTGGCATTACGTGAACAATAGGCTTAAGACGAAGGCTGAGGTCGAACATCTCCTCCAGAGGCTTGGGATAAACCCGAACAACATGCTGATAATAATGCATCAGAACATGATCGAGCAGTTCGCCGCGAAGAGCGATGTCGAGAAGCTCAAGATGGTTGAGGACGCGGTTGGAGCATCCCACTTCAGGCGGAGGATAATCGAGGCAGAGGCGAAGCTTAGAGACATCCAAGCCCAGGAAAAGAGCTTGAAGAGATCCTTGCAGGAGGCGAGGGCGGCGGTTGAGTATTGGAGGGAGGAGTACGAGAAGTTATTGGAGAGGAGGAGGCTCGAAGATGAGAGGAGGAGGCTTGAGCTCGAATATGCTTGGGCTCTCGTCTCCGAGGTCGAGGCATCGATCAAGAGAATTCAGGAGAGAATCGAGGGCTTAAGGATCAAGGCGAATAAGCTCTCAGCCGAGGCAGATTACCATGAGGCCGAGGCAGCTAGACTTCGCTCAGAGCTTCTAAGCATGTTTTCAAGAGTAGTTGGTGGAGGACATGTAGATGCTCAAGAATTCGAGAAGAACCTCGATCTACTGCTCGATGAAAGGGTTGAGGCCGAGATCTCAAAGTTTAAGCTAAGGTTGAATGAATCTGAGATCAGAAGACTTCAATCCGAGCTTAAGAGGCTTGAATCGGATCTAGCCGAGAAGAGGAGGAACGCGGTCGCGCTTGGTGAGAGGGTTGAGACTAGGGCAAAGCCTCAAGACATACTCGAGGAGATCAAGGTGATAAACCTCAAGATAGCCTCGCTGGGAGAAGTCTTGGAAGAGGCCGAGGACATGTATCTAGTCGCGGACTCAAGATATCGCGAGACTGAGATAAGGTCTAAGGAGGTCGAGGAGAATCTGCGCAAAGCGCTTGAGGAGGTCGAGTATAGGAAGGAGCTTTGGAGAAGGTTTCTGAGAGAGTTGATGAAGGAGGTTGAGCCCCAATTCAACTCAATCCTCTCAACGGTTGAGGGAGCTGGTAGAATCGTGTTAAAGAATCTAGAGGATCCGGAGAAGGCGAGCATAGAACTCTACGTCGGATTTAGGGGGACTGAGCCCATGCTCCTAAACGCCCACACCCACAGCGGCGGCGAGAGGATAGTCGGAACCCTCGCATTCCTCCTAGCCCTCCAGAAACACGTAAAGTCCCCATTCAGAGCGGTTGATGAATTCGACGTCCACCTCGACCCACTCAACAGGGAGAGGATGATGAAGCTCCTAATCTCAACCGCTGAGAGCGAGGCGAGCACACAATACATCATAATAACCCCTGGAAGATTTCCGGTTGAGGGAGACGTCAACGTGCTGCTTGTCCAGAATATTGGCGGGAGATCCATGATAGGATCAGTGAAGTGAGGACATCGTCAAAGGGGTCGTGTTAATCCTCATCGTCTCTCCACATCCAACTAAACCGCTGACAAACATGGATATGGGGTAAGTGGCTTCTATACCAAAAATAGAATGAGATTATGCCTCACTTTCTACCAAACTTTTTCAACGCCTCTTCATATCCACTCTTTAGGATCCTCATATCGCTCATCAACGATACAAATCTAAATCCTTTCGAGATCATTTCCTCAGCGTTCTGAAGGTCAAACGCGTAAATTCCCGGAGCTACATCGTATTCTTGACATGCCTTCAGAATTCTTTCTAATGTCTCCTTAAAACGTGGATTATCGTATTGGGCCGGTATGCTGAGGTTCGTGGTGAGATCTAGTGGGCCGACGAAGGCAACGTCAATACCTTGAGTTGAGAGGATCTCTTCCAAATTGTCCAAGGCTTTCTGGGTCTCTATCTGGACGACTATCACCCGCTCCTCTCCCTCGAATTTACTATAATAATCTAGGAAACTTCTCTCTCCATATCGAATACATCTCCTAGGCCCAACCCCTCTCAAGCCTCTAGGCGGATAGGATGCATACTTGACAGCCGCCTCCGCCTCCTCTCGGCTACTCACCCATGGCACTATTATCCCCTCAGCCCCGATGTCAAGCGCCCTCTTTATCATGACCATGTCGTTCCATGGGACCCTGATTAAAGGCGTTATCTCCGTGTTCCTGAGCGGCATCATTAAGATCTCTATATCCGAGATCTCTAGCGGCGCGTGTTCCATATCAAAAACAAACCAGTCGAAGGGCAGATCCGAGAGAGCATCGACCACGTCGGGATGGTTAATGGTGATCCAAGTTCCTAGGGTAGTTTCTCCCGATTTTAAAATCTTCTTCAACCTACCCATGTTTTATTCTATGAAATCCTCGTTATATAGGTTTAACATGAGCTACTCGCGGGCCGTCAGGTTGGGAGGAAATATACTGTTAAAGTTCTAAGCGGATTTGCTTAAAGGCCTAAACTTGGTTAAAGGTTTAGCGGGAGGATGAGAAATGCGTGAAGACGGCTGGAAAACTCTTGAGAGAATGGTGGGCTAAACAGCCTTCTCAAGAGCGTGGAAAAGAATAAATATGGTCAAAGGAGAATAAGCCATGACAAGATGATTTTAATGAACTTTAAACGGTCGTTCGAGGTTTACTCTCCAGAAGATCTACGGGCTTTCTGCGAGGAATGTTTCATCAAAGCCGGTGTTTCTGAAGAGCATGCTAAATTGATTGCAGATCACCTCATAACGGCGAGTCTCAGAGGAGTAGATTCTCATGGGATAATTCGGATCTCATATTATCTAGAGGGGATAAGGAGAGGATACGTGAAGCCTAAGGCGGAGATAAGAATCTTGAAAGAAACCCCGAATTGCGCTCTGATCGATGGAGGCATGCTGTTGGGAATAATCGTGGCGAAAAAGGCTATGGAGATAGCGATTCAGAAGGCTAAGAAATCGGATATGGCTTTAGTCGGTGCGAGAAATCTTGGACATGTGGGAATGCTCGCTTATTACACGAGGAAAATGGCGGAGCAGAGATTGATAGGCTTGGCATGCGCAAACGCTCCCGCGAAGGTCGCTCCATGGGGAGGAGCTGAAGAGGTTTTTGGGACGAACCCGATAAGCATAGGGATCCCCGTTGATAATGGTCCACCCATAGTGATGGACATGGCCACCAGCGCGACAGCATCCTTCAAGATCAGAATCGCCCTGAGACAGGGGAAAAAGCTTCCGCCAAACGTGCTCTTGGACAAGCATGGTCGGCCGACTACCGAGCCTAAGGACTATATGGAGGGAGGCGTCTTACTCCCCTTTGGAGGGCATAAGGGATACGCGCTAATGTTAGTGATCGAGATCCTGGCAAGCGCGTTTATCGGCGGACCGATAAGCAAAGAAGTTATAGATCATGCCTCGACCCAGGGAGGCCTCCTAGTCGCGGCCATTAAGCCGACACTCTTCCGAGACTATGAAGAATATACGAGAGACTTGAAGCGGATCATCCACGAGATCAAGAATTGCAAGACTAGGGAGGGCTTCTCCGAGGTTCTCCTACCAGGAGAACCCGAGGAGCGCGTATATGAGGAGAGAAGGCGGAGCGGAATCCCGATAGACCCCGAGGTCTTAAGGTTGCTGAAAGAAGTTGCTAAGAGGCTGGATATACCATTTCCGAAGAAGATCTCTTAATTTTCTCATTGCGATTGTTCATAGAGTTCCATAACGCCATGAGCTATCAAGTAATATATCAGATTCATGCAGGTTCTCGATGGACGACCTAAGCGATGTGGCCAAGAGAGTTGAGCATGTTCAGATTCTTTTTCGAATGTTGGATTTTAGGCTAAAAGGTGGTTTAATGATTGGAGAGAAGGTTCGCGTATTAGTTACCTCACCTTATTTAAGACTTTTTCCCGAAGGCGCTAATATATACCGTTTGATAAATCTATTAGAGGCGTGTTGGGCAAGTCGCTAGGGAGGCATGGCGGATGAGGAAGGTCGTGGTCGCTAGGGAGGAGCTTGAGCGGATAATCAAGCTATGCGAGAATGTCGAGAGGAGGGGGCTAGACCCATTCACCGTGAATATTCGAGAATTGTTGGAGAGGCTTAGGAGGATGGTTGAGGAAAATCCGGATCTGGATCACTACGTCATCGACGCTGAGACCCTCTATAGGATCTCAGCCCTAATCGCCCTCCAGCATAAATGGCTTAGGGAGAAGGCTAAGGCCCTGTTCATCGACGCCCAGATGATCTCGACTAGGCTCGTGGCCATGGATAAGAAGGCGCTCGTCAAGGCATTTCTAAAGGCTTGGCATCCGATAATCTCGCTTGAACAGATGACCCCTCAAAGGCTTAGACAGGGATTGGAACACTTCCTCTCACTCCCACCAAGGGGTGGGGGGAGGGAGTTTGGCTGGAAGATAACCGATAGGGAGATGGAGCTGATTAAGGCTAAGCTTGAGCTTGAGGAGAAGGCGATGATGGAGAAAGTTAAGGCGCTCCACCACGAATTGCTTAGGAGGTTTGAGGAGCGGGGGGAGCCATTGGATTACTGGGAGTTTATCAAGGGTGAGAGCTTCGATGAGACATTTGAGCGAGCATATCTCTTAAGCTTCCTAATAACCGATGGATACGTCGACGTTAAGAGGAATCCGTTAAAGAATGAGGTGAAGCTAATACCCCATAGAGAGCAGGTTAAGCGGAGATCTCCAACCTCCCTCGTCATAAGCTTAGGAGGTGGGGCTCGATGAGCGGGGAGGAGAGCTTTTCAAGAAGGCTCATGATCGCGGCGACCATGCTCCTATTCAAGAGCCATCGAAGACCCGGGGTTAGGGGCTGGGAGCTTAAGCATAGGCTTGGGAAGAATTACATGAGGGTCATCGACGCCTTAAACTCCAAGCTCAAGCAACTAGGCTTAGAGATCAAGACCGTCTTTGAGGAGGGCGAGGAGAACAACCTAGATAGGGCGAGATTCTACGTGGTCCTATCCCATCCATTAACCATGTCCGACCTAGTCGCCGCTGGGTGGAGGATAGATGAGGTCGCAGCCCTCTCCATAACCCTATCAATTCTGTCGAGCAGGGGTGGTAAAGCTCCATTAAGGGATGTCTTAGAGGTCTTGGAGACGAAGTTCCCCAAGTGGAAGGCTGAATCCTATCTTGAGAGAGCGATTAGGAGAGGATACATAGAGAGGCTTGAAGACGATATGTTGACGATAGGCTGGAGGACTAAGGTGGAGGTCGAGCAAAAGGCCCTATTGAAGGCAGTTCTGGAAGCTCATGGGGAAAAGGAAATAAGATCGGATTAGAATCTTATAGATGCGGCGTGCGGCCTACAGATAGGAGGGGATGATGCCTCCACCCCTGCTGGCTGAGGTTGATGAGACCCTCGATTTCTGACCTATTCCAACTCTCTAGAATTGGTTGATGGAGCTTTTTGAGAATTCCGGGAATAATATTCTGAGATTCTCCGATCAGATTTCCGGATATTCTAATCACTCCAACATATTCTCCAAGTATTTTCCGATCTTTCTAGAATGAGAAGAGCTAAAAATCCTCATCCATAACTAATTATTGGTGGATAGATGTGATGGGCATTAAACATGGTCTTAAGGCCATCATCCTCTTAACCATAAACATAACCCTGATCGCGATCCTGATAATAGCTGGATTCATCATCTAAGGGCAGCATCGTTTTCCCGCTCACACATATTTTTCGCGTTTTCCTGGCTTTAAGTCGCTCCGAGTTGAGGACGCGTCGATGCGTGGGCTTTCTTGGGAAACTTCTTTTAGCAGCTTAGGTCTTAATCTCTCCATGGACTCGGAGGGGGCTGAGGGAAGGCGATACTTTCAGAGGATTCTCGAATTAATAGATAAACATCATAGACTGTTCAAATCTGTAATCCCCTTGATAGCGAGCGAGAACATTCCAAGCCCAGCCGTTCGAGAAGCCCTCACATGCGACTTTGGGAACAGATATGCTGAGGGATGGCCTGGGGAGAGGCTTTATGCCGGATGCAGATATATCGATGAGGTTGAGAAGATAGCCCTAGAGCTCGCGAAGAAGGTCTATGAGGCGGAGTTCGCTGATGTGAGACCTATCTCCGGGGTCGTGGCGAATCTAGTGGCATACACGGTCTTTACAAAGCCCGGAGATCTCATGATCGCCCTCCCAATCCCGTATGGGGGGCATATAAGCCATGGTAAGGAAAAGTGGGGTGGAACCGCCGGGGTCGTCAGAGGTCTCAAGGTGGATAGATATGAGTTCGATGAGGAGAACTATGAGATAGATGTAGACGCTACTAGGAGGAGGATTGAGAGAAAGAACTTGAAGCCGAAACTATTCATGCTCGGCGCCAGCGTCTTCTTATTCCCACATCCAGTCAAGGAGATAGCGGAGCTCGCGGCGGAATTCGATGCGAAAGTGGTCTATGACGCGGCCCACGTCGCGGGCCTAATCGCTGGAAAGGTCTTTCAAGATCCATTGAGGGAGGGGGCTGATATGGTGACCCTAAGCACTCATAAGACCTTGGCAGGCCCACAGCATGGAATGGTTCTCTCATGGAACAGGTATGCTGAGGAGATAAAGAGGGCGGTGTTCCCAGGACTCCTCTCAAATCATCATCTCCACGCGGTTGCAGGGGTCGCCATAGCCTTGGCGGAGGCCCTCGCATTCTATCGGGAATATGCTCGTAGGATCGTTGAGAACGCTAAGGCTCTAGCTCAAGCCCTATATGAGCGGGGGATAAAGGTTCTCTACGAGCATAAGGGGTTCACGGAGTCCCATACGATTATAGCGGATGTGAGCGAGTATATGAATGGGTTTGAGGCTGAGAAGCTTCTTGAGAGAGCCCATATAATTCTAAACCGCAACCTGATACCGAAGGATTATAGGCTTAAGACCGATTATCGAACTCCAAGCGGGATAAGGATAGGCGTTCAAGAGGTTACGAGGCTTGGGATGGGTAAGAATGAGATGGTCGAGATAGCTGAGCTGATAAAGAAGGTCCTAGTGGATAGAAGACCTCCAGAAGAGGTCGCGGATGAGGTTGTGGAGCTTCGCAAAGACTTCCAGCACGTAAAATACGCCTTCACCTCGGAGACCGAGGCATATGAGCATGTATTGATAAGGTGATGGGAAGGTTTTAGAGGAGGGTTTTCTCGGTAGGATGCTTGTGGAGAAGGGCTTAATGCCAAGCTCGCTCCATTATTGGGTGAGGGGTTGACGATGGTGAGAATAGGGCTAATAGGGAAGACCAATACTGGGAAGACGACCTTCTTCAACGCGGCGACCCTTGGAACGGCTGAGATCTCAACCTACCCATTCACGACGAAGCAGCCAAACTATGGGATTGGATACGTCTTAACCCCATGCGTCTGCAAGGAGTTCGGGGTCAAGGATAATCCGAGAAACTCTAAGTGTATCGATGGCTGGAGACATATACCGATAGAGCTTATAGACCTGCCAGGGCTCATCAAGGGCGCTTGGGCTGGGAAGGGGCTTGGAAACCAATTCCTCTCAGTCGCCTCTCAGTCAGATGCTCTCCTCCACGTCGTCGATGCGAGTGGAAGCGTCGATGAGGAGGGTAGGTTGACCGAGCCTGGAACCGGCGACCCGCTCGCAGACTACTATGACATTGAGGAGGAGCTCGTGATGTGGTTCATGAAGCTCATAG
>CAYVHW010000042.1:0-6616 GCA_964451435.1 uncultured Nitrososphaeria archaeon
AGAAGCGTTAATAAGGTGGTCTAAGCGGTCTATGACCTGAGATGGGAGACCCTAAGAAGCCTAGGAAACAGTATGAGACCCCCAAGCATCCGTGGAAAGCTGATAGGCTCGCGGCCGAGCTACAGTTGATAGGCGAGTATGGGTTGAGGAATAAGAGGGAGCTTTGGAGGGCTGAGACTATTCTGAGGAAGATTAGAGCGCATGCTAGGAAGCTCTTCGCATTAACCGGTGAGAAGAGGGTTAAGGCGGAGCGAGAGCTTATTCACAGGCTTTGGAGGATGGGGATAGTCGATGAGAACGCGACCGCCGACGATGTCTTAAAGCTGACCGTCAGGGATATCTTGGAGAGGAGGCTTCAAACGATGGTCTATAGGCTCGCCCTAGCCAAGACCATTCATCAAGCTAGACAGCTCATAGTCCATGGCCACGTCTATGTAGGTGATAGGAAGGTTAGGTCGCCGAGCTATCACGTCATGAGGGGAGAGGAGAGGCTGATAAGGGTCGCGATACCGATAATGGAGAAGATCTCACAAGAGGAAGGAGAGGCTGAGACAAGCTGAAACCCCCTTATCCCTTTCTCGCGAGATAGACCATGTGTGGAAGCTCATCTATAAACTCCTCTAGGGCCAATTTCACAGCGTCTGGAGAGCCTGGAAGACATAGGATAGCCTTACCTGAGGCGACTCCCGCCGTCGCTCTCGTCAAGGCCGCCGCTGCTCCAACTCTCCGATAGCTTAGCATCCTGAAAAGTTCTCCAAATCCCTCAGCCTCCTTCTCGAAGAATGGTCTGACTGCCTCTATGGTTACATCGCTTCTAGCCAATCCAGTCCCACCCATGAAGATCACGACATCGACATCCTCCCTCCTCAACATCTCCAACAGCTTCTCCCTAATCATCTCAATATCATCATCTATTACCTCCTCGTGAACCACTCCATGGCCCTTCTTCTTAATCTCCTCGACCGCCACCCTCATAGATATATCGTTGAAAGGCTCACCCCTAGCCTTCGCCTCATATCTCGAGCTGCTCACCGTGAAGAGGGCGAATCTAAGTCTTCGCTCGGCGAGCCTCCTATGCTCTTCATGGGGTGAGGCCATGGATTAACCCTCCTTCAGCTTCTCCAAGACCTTGATCCCACTTATCTCGGTTTCAGGATATTGGCCGCGCTCATCCTTCTCATACGCCTTAACCACGTCCCAGATATTCAATAGCGCTATCGAGACCGCCGTCAAGGCTTCCATCTCAACCCCAGTTCTCTCAAATGCCTTAACCCTGGCCAAGACCTCAACTCCATCATCCATCAATCGGGTCTCGATCGAGACATTATCTATCTTGAGCTGGTGGCAGAGCGGGAGGAGGATCGGGGTAAACTTCACGGCATTAATTCCGCCGAGCCTGGCAACTTGGAGGGGGTCGCCCTTCTCGACCCTACCCTCCCTAATCATCCTAATGGTTTCGGGCTTAAGCTTAATGAAGCCCCTCGCAACCGCCTCCCTCCTAACCATGGGCTTACCCGACACATCAACTTGCTTAATAGCCAATCCCCCAGCCCTCCAAGATAAGCTCAAAGCTCTAGATGTTAAGGATAATTCTCGAAAAACTGATGAAACTCATCCTCCAACGATATTAGGGCTTAATGCGTTCGACCTCCCCAGCCGGGTCTGCATTGCCGTATACAGATTTTTAACCCACCAATGTATACGTATTTTTGGTGTTTGAGAGTGTCTACGGTTATATCGGTGAGAGTTCGGAGGGAGCTTAAGGAGGAGGCGGAGAGGCTTGGGATAGATCTAAGAAAGGTTGTTGAGAAGGCCTTGAGCGAGGAGATAAGCCGAGTAAAGGCCGAGATGTTTAAGCGTGTATTGGAGGAAGGATTGAAGGCTCTCGACATGGACTCAGAGGAATGGGTCGAGGCGGTCAAGGAGTCTAGGCGGGAGAGATGAATATGCAGAGATATTTGGTCGACTGCTCAGCCCTCTACCCGCTAATATTGAAAATGCGCGAGAAAATAATCTTATACAAGGATGCCTTCTCGATCCTAGATCTTACGATCTACGAGGTGGGCAACGTTTTATGGAAGGAGCATGGAAAGGGGAGGATAAGGAATCTGAAAAGTGCGGCGAACCTATTTCAGCACGTATTGGATCAGCTACCAAAATTGTCCGTAGATGATATCGGAGAGGTACTCGACCTAGCGGTGAGGATGAAGCTTACTTTCTATGATGCAGCCTATATACACGTGGCTAGGAAGCAGGGTCTAAAGCTGATAACCGAGGATCGGGAAGTCCTATCCAAATACCCTGAAGCGATTAGAGTCGACCAGCTTGAAATCTGAATCAGCCGATACAGCTATTTCCGTCAAGCATATGAAATTAAATATAGGGCGAGGCCATCATTCCTAGAGATGAAGATACTCTGGGCTCCATGGAGGATGAGATACATTAGATCATGCTCCAAGGATACGAGATGCTTTCTATGCCGAGCATTGTCCGAGGACAGGGATGAAGAGAATCTAATCCTCTTTAGAGGAGAGAGGAGCTTCATAATCATGAACAGATATCCATATAATAATGGCCATTTGATGATCGCTCCAAACAGACATGTCGGAGACCTACTTCAACTGAGTGATGATGAATTAATCGAGCTCGTAAAGACGGTTAAGCTCGCGGTCAAGGCCCTAAAGTCCGAATATAATCCTGATGGATTCAATATTGGATTGAATCTTGGGAGGGCGGCTGGGGCTGGACTGGAAGACCATCTACACATACACGTCATCCCACGATGGGTTGGGGACACGAACTTCATGCCCATAATATCCGAGACCAAGACGATTCCAGAGCTATTGACCGAGAGCTACTCGCGGCTCAAGAAGTATTTTGTATAAGCTCGCCCATCCTCTCGGCATTCTTCACGGTCTCATCATAATATGGGGAGGTTTTCTTGGCGAGCAGGCAAACCCTGCTGGGGACATCCTTCGCAATATACTCATACCCTCTTAGATGGGATTGAAGCCTCTTGGCGAAGTCCTCCACCTCCCTCACGCTGGGCATGGCACTTCTCGGAAGCCTCTTCTGAGACTCGCCCACATGCATATACCCCTTACATTCTATGAAGTCTGGATCAGCTATCCTTATCAGCTCCGCATATTTCTCCGGATCTTTCATAGTATATCCCTTGACGAGGGTTAATCTTATCACCCTCCTAGACTCGTTGAACGTCCTCATGACCCTCAAGCTATCTATCAACCTCTCCCAGCTATTATTGATGAGCGGGCGGCAGGTCTTCACATGAGTTCTCCTATCAGGTCCATAGAGGCTTATGTAGAGGTTTGTGGGTTCAGCTCCCGTATCCGATAAGATCTTTAACATCTCGGGCATCGTCCCATTCGTCACTAAGAAGGTCGTCATACCCCTCTCATGGAGCATGCTTATCAACTCTCGGAGAAATGGGTATAGGGTTGGTTCGCCGTCCAATGATATGGCCGCGTTATTGGGCTCCGTGGCCTCCTCATACAACCTCAAGTCAACCTTCGGGTTCCCCTTAAACCCTGAGAGAAGTTGACGCTGTTCCTTGATAAGCTCGTCTAAGATCTCTTCAGGCCTATCCCATTCACCGCCATAGGGTCTAATTCTATTAATCGTGTGATGCCTCCAGCAGAAGACGCACATCATGTTACAGTATTGGAGGCTTGGGGTCATCTGAAGACATCTATGGCTCTGAACACCGTACCACCCCTTATAGCAGTTCTTCCCTCCCCTGAGAACGGATTTAGTCCAATGACATATCTTAACAGCTGAATGCCTCCCAACTATCCTATAACCAGCCCTCCTAAGCCTGTCAACCTCGTCTAGCTTAAGGCGTGTGTCCCTATGAGTGAGAGTCATATCAAGAATACCCACATGAACATGGAGTTAGGAAATTTTAAACGTTAGCCTAAAACGGTTAAAAATACGGCTTTTTCAGCCTCGATAGGAGACGTGACTCGCGGATATTGGGGCGAGGATTATAAGAAGAGAACTCGCATAGAGCATTCGGCGAGTTCAGCGGATCCATTACCTTATGCTCCCTTAAAAGCCCCCCTCACAAGTTCCTCAACATCTTGTCTAGTTGGAGTTCCAGGAGAGTTCTTGAGGTTTCTTTCATAGCTCATACCTCCCTCAACGATCCTCTCCAGATCCTCTTCCGGCACTCCAGCATCTTTCAGGCTAAGCGGAATATTGGAGTATCTCTTTAACTCATTTAATGCTTTGATCAATAGCTCGGCCGACTCGGTTGGAGTGCTTGGATTAAGATCAAGTCTCCTGCCGAGTTCTAGAGCTCGCTGAGGCACTAGATTGGAGACCTGCCTTATGAATTGGGTTATTAGGAGTGCGTTCGCCAATCCATGTTGGAATCCATACCTCATCGTTAGATAGTATCCGACTCCATGAACCATCGCCGTCCCGCAGAGGTTTATCGCCTTCCCCGCGAGCATGCTCGCATAGAGCAATCTCCCCCTAGCATCGATGGAACCATCATACGCGTCCTTAAAGTATCGCATTATAGTTCTCAACGCCTCAAAAACATAGGTATCGGATAGCGGATTCGCATTCTTGTTAAAGTAGGATTCTATTGCGTGGGATATAGCGTCCATCGAGGTGTATGCGAGCAGTTTTCTCGGCAGATAGCTTAAGACATCGGGATCGAGGATCGATGCGACCGGCACTATAACATCCCCCACGATGACATTCTTCCTTAAACCCTTGCTTATCACGGCGAACTTAGTCACCTCACTTCCAGTTCCACAAGTCGTTGGGATTGCGATCACCGGAAGAACTGAGGGCTTCACCACGGCTGGATAGAAGTAATCTTCAGCTCTTCCACCTTGAGAGGAGAGAACGGCAATGGCCTTCCCCGCATCCATGGCGCTTCCACCGCCGAATGCGACGATAAAATCTACCTCCTCCTTCTTAGCCAGCTCAGCACCAAGCTCAACCGTCTCAGTCGAGGGGTTAGGTTCAATCTTATCAAAGATGCTCACAGCCATTCCGCCGGATTCGAGGATCGTCTTGAGTTTTTCCAAGTATCCGGATCTTCTGGCGAAACTTCTTCCAGTAACCAGTAAGGCTTTACCAGATAATCCGAGCTCCTCGACGACCTCACCTAACCTCTCGATGGATCCTCTCCCAAATATCAGCTTGCGCGGCGATCCGAATCCAAAGCTTAAGCCTGCTTCATCCATCAACCGTATGCAGCGTCGTTGCAGGAATTAAGTATTCCTGTCCATTTTTCACTTTAAGCAGAATGTTCATGACTGTTTCAGGTTCAAGGCTGCTCTCTCAGCGATAATATCTCGTTGAGCAATTCTCGCGTCGATGTCACGAGGATCCCGAATTTCCCATCATCCATCAATGACGTATTCCTATCTCCGCCGATTATCTCATAATGGCCTCCGGCGAGGTTGACTAAGAAGGCGGGGGCTATGAAGTCCATGAGCTTAAGGCTTCTTGAAAGACATAAGAATCCCTCGACAACGCCCTCCAGTATGAACGCCGTCTCAAGGGCTGCCGCGGCGAGAAATCTCGTCCCCTTACATCTATCGAGTATCCTGAGACTCCACTCCCTAGTCTCCACGTCCTTTATCGAATCGTGATCGATTAAGAGCACAGCATCTTTGAGAGACCTCGCCGCGCTTAACCTCGGCCGCTTCCCAGAGACCTCGACACCGACGCCAACTTCTCCTAGATATAACTTGTTTCTCGGATGATCGATAACTCCGGCGGCAACGATATCTGATACCCTCGGCCCCTTTGCTATGGAGATCGTTGTGCAGTAGAATGGTATGCCTTTCCACGCGTTCTTGCTTCCATCGATGGGATCCATGAGGACGTAATATCTTGGGTTGAGTTCTCCGACGACTCCGGACTCCTCCGATATCACCATACATCTATCGAGACTTTGCTG
The DNA here is from genome assembly GCA_964451435.1 of uncultured Nitrososphaeria archaeon. Taxonomy (GTDB): domain Archaea; phylum Thermoproteota; class Nitrososphaeria_A; order Caldarchaeales; family Wolframiiraptoraceae; genus AUK039. The sequence continues at coordinate 5,945 of CAYVHW010000042.1, forward strand.
GAGGAAGTTTATGACGGCCTCCTCGACAGCGAGGTCGAACGCATATGAAATGTCTCCATAAGCTCCTCGACCACGGGCCTCCCTTCCATCACTCTTTAATGCCTCCTCCAACGCCCTATGGCTTTCAATCAATGCGTTCTTGACGATCTCCATCAGTTCTGGCATTCTAGATCATCCCCAACGCTTGCAAATCTTTATTTAAGTTTCAGAGACGATCCACTAGATCTCCCGCGCCTTCTAGCCTTGAACTTGGTCTTCACCCTCGCCTCAGCCATCCTATACAGTTTAGGCCACCTCTTAGCAAGCTCCTTCTCCACAACCGCTGCCAAGAACTCGCTCATGCTAAACCTCGGCACAGCGCTCTTCCAATAATTCAGTATGCAAGCAGCCACCGGAGAATAGAATGCAAGCCTCGGCTGCCTCTGAGCCGCTTTGACCGCCTGCCTCAAGAGCTTCTCATCTATCTTCTCCTTCGATTTCTTTCTCGGCATGGTAAAAGGTAAAACATCTAAAATTAAAGTTTTATCATCTAAGGTAAAACAAATAATCCCATCGGAAATGCAATTCCATGAATATGGGATTATTCAGGGGGTCGGTAATCCCGCGGAGAGAGGATTAGCGGGCGTGGGCGGAGGTGTGGGCCATTAGACCTTAAAAGAGCAGGCGCCTAAG
>CAYVHW010000042.1:6716-8672 GCA_964451435.1 uncultured Nitrososphaeria archaeon
AGCGGGCGTGGGCGGAGGTGTGGGCCATTAGACCTTAAAAGAGCAGGCGCCTAAGCCCAGAAAGGGGAAACGAATCGGTTGGTGGATCTTATAGATGGATCGTTTATTCAGCTGGTGTTGGATTGGCTGTGAAGCCTATCCGCTCTTTTAGAGTTGATGATTTTCTGGGTCTCAAGCATGTGAGATGTGTGGATGTTTTTGTAGAGTTATGTGCTTAAGGTTAAATATGGTGTCGCTAGAAGCCCATCGACTGAGATGAGCGTCGATGTCTGCCTCACGGTTAGGGATGTGTCTAAGAGGTTTGGAGATAGGGCTGCGGTGGATGGGGTGAGCTTCAAGGTTCATAGGGGTGAGATTTATGGCCTGCTTGGACCTAATGGGGCTGGGAAGACAACCCTCCTAAGCATGATAGCGGGGATCTTGGAGCCCGACTCGGGCGAGATCTCGATCGATGGATTAAATGCCCTCGATCCTAAGACGAGGGGGAGGGTTGGCTACTGTCCCCAAGAGCCGATAGTCTATGATGATTTAACGGGCTTGGAGAACATGATGTTCTATGCTGGACTCCATGGGCTGAGCGGAGGCCATGTGAAGCAGAGGTGTAGGAAGCTACTCGATCAGATGGGGTTAGGCGAATATGCCAGCAGAAAGGTTAAGACTTATTCGGGTGGTATGAAGAAGAGGCTTAGCTTCGCCATCACATTGATCGGAGACCCAGAGCTCCTCTTACTCGACGAGCCGACGACCGGTATGGATCCGAGGATCAGGAGGTCTGTCTGGGAGTCTATACTCAGGATTAAGGAGGAGGGGAAGACGATAATCCTAGCAACTCATTACATGGAGGAGGCGGATGAATTATCCGATAGGGTTGCGATAATGGATTTGGGAAAGATAGTTGCTGAGGGCTCTCCAGAGGACCTAAAGAATCGCTATGGGCCCAAGGCCGTAATAGATGTAGAGCTCTCTAAGCCGGCCACCGATCCCGAAGCCGTGATCGAGGAGGTTAAACGATATGCGTCTGAAGGTAGGGTGATGTATAGGAATGATGAGTTGAGAGTTCATGTAGATGACCCGGATGTTGTAGCTCCTAAAATCGTCTCAGAGCTGGTTGGGATGGGAATTGGGCTGAAGACTTTGAAGATAACCACTCCGACCCTCGAGGATGTCTTCCTCAGATTGACCGGTAGGAGGTTGATCGAGGGATGATGTGGAGCGCGATAAAGGCGTTTATAATCAAGGAGCTCAAGCTCACCTTCAGGAGTAAGGCGAGCATCTTCTGGATAATCACGTGGCCCGCCATCTGGCTACTGATGACAGCTTACGTCTTTGTCCCGCCAGCAGCAGGTCAGCCCATGACCCTGAAGGTTGGGGTCGTGAACTATGACGTTGGATCCACATCCCCTTTTAATGGGACAACCCTCATCCAGATTCTAAACGAGTCCGAGTATAAGGGTGCTAAGCTCTTCCAAGTTAAGGTCTATGAAAACGAGACCCTCATGCTCGAAGACATCAGGAGGGGTAGGCTCGACGGCGGATTCACGATACCGAAGAGGTTTGGGGAGAACATTATCTTCGGTCAGGCGAGATTGAAAGTGTATGTTGGCGCGAGGAGCCTGCAATCAGCCCAGATAGCGGAGTCGATCCTTAGGGGCTTCATTCAAGGCTTGAATAATGGGATCTCGATGAGGAAAGTTAACGAGACATTGAGGTATATCGAGATCTACTCGGAGAAGTATATGCCGAAGAACCTAACGATCCCCGTGGCCGGGAACAGGAGTTGGATAGAGTTCATGAGGGATTGGATGATAGGCCTCGCCTCCCCGATAAACGCCAGCTTCAAAGACGTTAAGCCGAAGGCTCTTACCGAGAGATCCTCGATCTTGGGGTGGATGACCTTTGGGGCGATTGGGATGAGCCTACTATACTCGGGTCTGATCATAGGCTCGACCATGGCCG
>CAYVHW010000043.1:0-8665 GCA_964451435.1 uncultured Nitrososphaeria archaeon
GTCAATTGATCGCTCTCATCCAATAGGAGTATCTTGAATCCGAGGCCGCCCATCGGGATCTGCCTAGCGAACATCTTAACCTTCTCCCTAATCGTCTGGATTCCACGCTCATCGGATGCGTTGATCTCCATGAAGTGGCCATCATCGATATATCTGTCGCCGAATAAGTCTCTCGCGAAGGCGTGGGCGGTGGCGGTCTTCCCGACTCCAGGCGGCCCTGCGAAGAGCATGTGGGGGACGGCCTTCGTCTTTAAGATATTCTTTAGGCTATTGACCACCTCCTCCTGATCTATTATCTCATCTAGGGATTTTGGTCTATATTTCTCGACCCATGGCAGGGTCGCTATCGCCTCAAGGCTCGAACTCATCCAGCGATAGAGCTATAGCGCCTCTAATTAGGCTTTTCATCGAGTTTGAGATGAGTAAATTAAGCCCCCTTCTCCAAGTATTATCCTAGACAGCCCCGAACTATAACCTTAGATCGAGCATCTCAGCCGCATTCCTCCCAGTGACCTCTATAACCTTCTCGATGGAAACTCCTTTAATCTTGCCTATCCAATCCGCCGAGACCAGAATATTCCATGGATAATTTACTTGACCAGCGACTGGGGAGAGGACTGGAGAATCGCTCTCAAGGAGTAGGTTCTCTAAGGGAATCCTCTTAACTAGATTTCTCTTTTGCTGGCTCCTCGCTATCGATGGTGGGATGCTGAACATATAACCCCTCTCAACGGCCTTCACAGCATGTTTGGCTGCCCCATCGAATGCATGCATGACCACCCTCTCAGCCTTCATCTCGAAGAGTATCTCAAGCGCATATTTCCCAGCGCTCCTTGAATGTATTATGAGCGGTAGGTCGAGGCTCTTTGAAAGCTCTATGAACTCCCTAAAGACCCTCCTCTGCCTATCCCTCCCCTCATCATCTCTCACGCGCCAATAATCTAATCCAACCTCGCCTATCGCGACGATCCTCTTCGACTCTCTACTTATCAATTCGATGACCTGTTCATAGCCTTCCAACATATATGGGCTGACGCCCAACGATGGATAGACGATCCTATAGTCTGATATCTTCAAAGCCTTTAATCCGTCTTCATAGCCCAGCCCGGATGTGATAATCGCCTTGACTCCAGCTTTAACGGACTTCTTGACGACCTCCCCAACCCTGCCCTCAAACTCTGGAGCCGTTAAATGGCAATGGACGTCTATCAACATTCTTGAATCGTTGAATGGTTTCGGGATTATCTCTTAAACCTAACCATCTCCCATGAATCCACTTAGTCGAGAATGCTCTCTGGGAGTATATCTGGCCTGATCACCCATAGGATACTCCATTTTTCATCCTTCTCCAAGCAGACCACCCCACCATACCTGAATCTAACGATCTCTAGATCATCTCTTCCCGTTAAGAGTAGGCTCGCAAGCCTCTTGAGATGAGGTAGGTGGCCGACTAGCATCAAGTCATGTTCACTCTCATCGAGTTTCTCAGCCCAGATCCGAGGATCTGCGAGAGGATCTAAGCCCTCCACCACCTCAACTCCCTCCACGGGCTTAACATATTTTGCTATTAGCTCCGCGGTTTGAGCGGCTCTAAGCTTTCCGCTATGGAGTATTCGATCCACCGTAATCCCAATCCTCGCTAAAAATCTCCCAACCCGCTCGACCTCAGCTCTCCCATTCTCGGTTAAGGGTCTAGCTGGATCCTCTTCCTTCTTTTTCGCTTCACCGTGCTGGACTAAGTATATCCTCATATTAGACATAGGTTGCTAAGTTTGAGATAAAGATTTTCTGAAATGTTGAAAGATCGCGTAGAGCTTAAATCATCCCACATAATCCCTTGATTATTGTTTGAAAACTCTTTTAAGAGACCTCATCGCTGGATCTAGTATGCCATACACATATCAGGGTGTTGAGATTAGCTGGCTCGGCCACGCGGCCTTCCTACTGAAGCACTCTGGAAAACTGATCTACATAGACCCATATAAGATTAGGTCTAAGGGCTCGGCCGACATAATCTTAGTAACTCACGAGCACTTCGACCATCTCAGCCCAGATGATTTAAGGAAGATCGTCAAGCATGACACGGATATAGTTGCGCCGAGATCATGTGAGGGTAAGCTTAAGGGGCTTGGAGCCGGGATAATCAAGCTAATCAAGCCCGGAGATAAGGTGACCGTTAGAGATGTGGAGGTCGAGGCCATCCCAGCCTACAATTTGACGAAGTTCAGGGCTCCTGGCATACCATATCATCCAAGGGAGGCTGGTGGAGTCGGATACATACTAAACTTAGATGGTGTCAGGATTTATCACGCCGGAGACACCGACTTCATCCCAGAGATGAGGGAGCTTAAGGTCGATGTCGCCTTAATCCCCGTAAGCGGAACCTATGTGATGACTGCGGAGGAGGCTGCCGAGGCGGTGAACACGTTCAAGCCGAAGCTCGCGATCCCGATGCACTATGGATCCATCGTTGGGAGTAGGAGGGATGCAGAGAGGTTTAAGGAGCTGGCCGAAGTCGAGGTTGTCATCTTGGAGCGTGAATAAATTGTATGGAAAACATGAGTTCCAATACCATGGATCCCTAAACATCTACGATGGATCAAATCTGATTCAAACCTACGACTCATGGAGATGCAATAAATGCGGAATCATCAGAATATGCGTTAGGAGACCTGGGAAGGTAGAGCCTGAGTTCCTCGAGGATCCATCGAGTCCGGATGAGCGTTGGATGATTCTGGTCTGTAAGGCTGAGAAGCCGAGGGTCGAGACATATTCGATCAGACCTGGGGAGGCTATAAGGCATGAATGCGTTGATGGAAGGGTGATCGAGTTCGGGGGAGATGTGAAGTTCGAGGCCAAGGTGGCGGAAAACCATTACCTCTACAGGTTTGAGGACGTTCTAGATGGGTTCATAGATGTATCCGAGGATCCCCCTAAGGTCGTTGTCCCGAAGAGATCCTAGGAGACGGGCCTATAGACTATTCCGAGCTCATCGGCGTAGCTATACGCCTCATGCATCTCATCGCTTCTAGGCCTCCTCGACACATCTCGATACCTTTCAGGGTTTTCGAGGACTAGGTGATCCGGCCTATACTGTCCCATTATATTGACCAGAACTCTATCCTTAATGTTCTCTGAGATCCACTTTAAGATGGGCTTTGTATCGCATTCGAGGTGGTTTGGGAGGACTAGATGTCTGATTATCATATCTCCATGTCTGGCGGCGATTAAATGATTCCTTGTAACCACCTCCCTATATCCAAGCCTCCCCCGAACATTTGACAGCCTCCTCGCGCACTCATTACTCCAATACTTGAAGTCTGGGAGCCAGATGTCCACGAGGTCCTTTAGGAGGTTCATGGACTCCCCACTCATATACATGTTGCTATTCCAGAGTATTGGGACATTGACATCGAGATACTTCAACGACTCGATTATCACATGGAGGTTCGGGGTCGGCTCACCTCCAACATAGTTTATGTTCGCCGCCCCATCCACCCTAAGCTTCTTCGCGATCGCTGCAAGTGTCTTGGCATTAACCTCTACTCCCGCGTCCTCAAGCCTTCCCCTTGGATGCGAGATGTCCCAGTTCTGGCAGAAGACGCAGTGGAAGTTGCATGATACGAAGAATATGGTTCCAGATCCTCCCTGTTTATCCGTCCCTATTAGGGGCGCCTCCTCGCCATAGTGGTGGAAGAATGAAGCGACGTAAGCCTTCTCGCCTAGCTTACAGACCCCCCTCATCCCCGAGAGCCTATCGACTCCACATCTCCATTCACAGAACCTACATCTCCTAAGAATTCTCCTCGCGAGCTCGATCTTTAGGTCTAGGTATGAGGGCTGGACGGGTTTAAGCTTCTCATAATCCACGCCAGATCCATAATATTGCTTGAAAAGCTCTTCAGCCTCCTCATGCAATTCTTCATGTAGGTTCCAGAGCTTCTCCTCCCTCAACTCCTTTAATCCATCCACAGCCTTAATCGACTTAACTATCATGAACTTCGCCGGGGTCTCGTCGAGCATCACAGACCTATACCATCCAAGCCTACGCTTAACCTCTGGATCCCTCCAAACCAGCGAGGCATCGGGTCTAAAGAGCCTAATCCACAAGAACCTCCAACCATAGCTGGAGAGATGAGGATAAAAATGTTATTCTTAAGCCATCCAATACTCTCCATATGAGCTGTTTGGAAAGGCATCCGGAAAGCGCCGTAAAGCTCTTCGCGGAGATGAGCGATAGGGAGCACGCCATCTTTGAGGCTGGGATATGTTTAGCGTCGATCCTCCATCAATTGATAGGTCTCCCAGTTAAGGCGGATGAGGAATTCCTAGAAAACTTGGCGGAAGTCGCTCAGAGATCGTTCAGCCTCCAGCCGTTTAGAGCCAATGTAAGGATAAAGATCCTCAAGGATAGGTTGAAGATTTCAAAGAGCTATGGATATGGCGTAATCTCTCCAGAGTCATTGGATGTGAGAGTTGAGGTTAGATATGGTGAGGCTAGGGCGGTTGGAAGACTGAGGTATGTGGATGAACTCGACTACCCCTTAATGTATGTTGAGGAGGTCAATCCTTGAATGATGGGAGCCTAACCCCCCTCTGGCCCTGATACCTCCCCATATACGGCTTCTCGACTGGAGATGAGAGCTTCGCGAAGACGACGTGGATGAACCTATCGCCGGCGTAGAGCTTCACTGGAAAGTCTCCTCCGACCAGCTCTATGGTGAGCTGTCCCTCGAAGTTCGCATCTATAATTGTTGGGGGGATGGTCAACCCGATCCTAGCATAGCTGCTCCTGAGGTTCACGAAGCCCATCAAGTCTAGTGGGAGCTTGATGTATTCTATCGTGTGTAGGAGGACGTGCTCCCTCGGATTTATCACGAACTCCCTACCCCTCTCGATCACATAATATTCCTCGATATCTTCATGGGCGTGGACGTCGAAGAGCTTATCCGAGTTCTTCATCCTAGCTATCTCCTCTCCGATCCTCAGGTCGAGCCCATTCTCCCTCACCACATCGTCTCTAAAGGGCTCTATCCTCAGCCTACCACTCCTAATATAGTTCCAGAGGTCGAAGTCGCTTAGGATCATCTCCTAAACAGTTCTAAGTCGTCAATTTAAGAGGTTATCGCTCGATTGATGGGGGTAAATCCATGAGATTCTTTTCGTCAGACCTCGATCACATCTAAATCCGAGGGAACATAAGCTAATCCGCCCGACGCCTTTCTCAAAGACTCTCTTAAACTCTGGACTCTTCCCTCCATCTCAGGATAGAGGTGAATTGCTATCGTGATCCTCGGCCTGATTCTAGAGACGATCTCGATAAGCTCCTCATCGGACGTATGCTTCCCGAGCTTCTGGCCGCTTGGATAAGAGCATTCATGAATCAATACATCCACGTTCTCCGCCAGCCGGATCAATCTCTCCTCGGGCACGGTGTCTCCAGAGTAGACGAGATCGATTCCATCAACCTTAATCCTGTATGCGACGCCGTTAAAGTGTTCGACTGGGACAGATCTTATCTCGAGCCTCTCATCGGCGGCCACAACTCCATCCCAGCACTCGTGGAGCCGAACATCTCTCAGAACATCGAGATTCATCAGATAGCTTAGGAATCTATTCTTGACCAGTAGGTCTTCGATGAAGTCATTCAACCCCCTTGGGCCATAAATATCGAGAGGTTCTTTAAATCTTCCATAACTTTTCCGGCTTAAACCCCTCATCTTAAGGAATGGCAGAAGATCTGAGACATGGTCTATGTGGAAGTGTGTGATGAGAATCCTGTTTATAGTCTCCAAGTCGTATCTAATCCTCTTCAACTTCTCGATCGTCCCAGGTCCTATGTCGAGCAGGATTCCTCCTAGGCTTGTCTCCAGTAGGATGGATGATCCAAACCTCTCCCTAGTCGGGATTATCGTTCCAGCTCCCAAGACTATTATCTTCAATTCACTCTCTCCTCGATAAGATATCTATCCATGGATTATCGACGAGATATGATGGAAGCTTCTTGGAATTCGGCTTAACCTGCTCCTCGATTTTGGGAGTCTCGCGAACCCTCACCTCAACCCCTGAAGATCTCTGCTCGATCCTATTCACTCTGATCTCAAGGGTTCTCTGCGCACGCTCAAGTCTATCGAGCCTCGCCTCAAGCTCCTCGAGCATCCTAAGGATTCTCCCGATATCGGATCTAATCCTCACGATCTCCTCGACACTGACGGCTTTCTCTTCAATCGCCGTATTGGAGCTTTTCACGGCCTCAAGCCTCTCGGAGAACCTTGGGGGAACCACCTCCTCGGCTCCCATCATATCATAGACTATCAGTCCTAAGCCATGCATGGATAGGACTCCATCGTCCACAGCTCTTCTAAACCTTCTCGGGATGGCTATCGCAACCCCACTATATCTCTCTCTAAGCTTCTCGGCTTGGAGGAGGGCGTCGTGGATCGCTCCATGAACCATTAAGGTGTCTTCATCTAAGATGTTTACGGCTAGCTCGCGTCTCCCATCAGATAATACTATTCTACTCGATGCTCCTAAAATTCCCTCCTCCCTCCTCTCGACCTCATAGAATCCCTCCTCCTCGTAGATCGCGGCCACCAAGTCTTCAGGCTTAAACCTCCTATGCAAGGTATAGCCACCCCTCCATCCTGTTCCAATTCCACTCATAGTCTATTGGAACCGCATATCCATAGACTATACATCCTCTCCAGACCGAGAATCTAGGCTCCTCGGTTATCTTCACCTCCACATCCTCTATCCCCTTCTCACGGAGCATCGATGAGAGTTTTAGGTCTGAGGTCACTGCAACCTCCTTGAGGTCTTCTGGAACCCTCCAGCCGAAGTTTCCGCCTGAGAGGAGGATCTTCGAGTATAGGTGTGGTTGAAGCTCTATCGGACACTTCTCAACTGATTCTATAATGGCGTCAGCCATATCCATCATCCCGTAGAAGAATGTGTCTCCGATTTTTATGTCGCTGGGCTTCGGCATCCCCCTCGTGAAGTAGCTTTGGAAGATCTCGTGATTCGGGTTGAAAACGTATTCTCCGACTAGGAACCTAGTCCATGAATGCTCCCCCAAGTCTATCACTATCCTAGTTCCTGGGATCTTTAGGCGGCCGTGAACCTTCTCAGGATTGGCCTTGGCATAGTCTATTGCGGAGTCTAGGTCTCTTGGAAGTAGTCCGAGCTCCTCCTTAACCCTCCTAACTAGGCTCTCCTCCTTGGCTAGATCGCCGTATCCAGCATCCTTCAAGATCTCGGCCATGAGAGTGTTAGCGGAGCCCCCACCCCTATTCAAGGCCAGAACCGCGTCCCTTATCGGATACATGGAGATAGGGCAGATCTGGCTATTTCCATGGCCTGATTCGACGACCACGCATGTCGGTATCTTATGAGCTATCGCGACCGCGAGGGGCTGTGGGATTATCGTCGCCGCCTTGACGAGGGTTCTCTCCTCATTCATCCTCTTGAAGATCTCGAAGAATTTTTCATACATGTATCTCGGCGCGACCATCGATACGCTGGCCACGAGATAGAATCCATCGAACTCCTCATCCCTTGGAGCGAATGACTCTAATGCGTATCTGGTCAGTTCTTCGACGACCCTCCAAGCCCTCCGATCATTCTTCCCTATTACTCCATTCCTCATAGGATAAACCATCCTCTCGGCTAGGCTCTTCCTAGACTCTAAGAATAATGGGAGCTCCTTTCCAACGATTATCTCCCTCCTGACATCCATGAGCCTCGACATCAGCGACTCCTTATCCACGAAGTATCCCCTATTCTCGACGACCTCTGGGACCTCTCCTAGAGTTATCGGGCCATACTTGAAGTCGCTCGTCCCATAATCTATGCCGAATACGTGTTCGCGCTTATATTCCTCGCTCATCTCCCCCACCCCATTATCCTAGATAGGATTGATGATTTAGGGGCTCCGCAAAGCTTCTCATGAACCTTCAAAACCGTGCCCCTCGAGACCTCAGCCCATCCAACCCTATATGAGATCGTCAAGGCTTTATGCGAGGGATATGATGAGACCTTGAGATCTACCCCAAATAACTTGATCTCAAAAGCTCCCTTCTCCTCGAACATCACTCCAAGGGCTTCCGCAGCTTTCCTCGCCTCATCACCCCTAAAGTTATAATAGATGTCGATATACCAGCAATCTCTAATTATCGACCTAACAAGGTCTTCAAGATGTTCAGACTTCTTCAGGCTTAGGCTTAGCATGAACTCATCTCTACTCGGGTTTAGACCTAAGAGCTTGACGATGGATCCATCGAGCTCCGCGATCCTCCCCTCAATCCTCCAGCCTTCTGGGAGAAGCTTGCTGAATAGCTCCTCATCTCTAACCTCAGCCCTATCCCTGAGCTTGCAGACCAGTCTAAGCTTGTTGACGGGGTTGTTCACGTTCCTATCCACTAGCTAAAATACTTGGCGTCGATCCATATATTTTTGAGAGTTGGCTGAAAGTGAAGGGCATGTTCAAGACACAATCTTTATTAGAGGATTTTTAGAGCTGAATTCGGAGCCTGAAAGTGAGTAGCTATGCCTAGGGTTAAAAGAATTGCAGAGGTTTTGGACATCCTAAAGCAGAAGGATCAGATAAGGAATATAGGGATAATTGCCCATGTTGATCACGGAAAGACAACCACTACCGACAGCCTTC
>CAYVHW010000044.1:0-5950 GCA_964451435.1 uncultured Nitrososphaeria archaeon
TAGGGGTTAATTTTATAATTTGTACTTTACAGTGGCGTGCCATTCCCAAGGGGTTATCCCCCTCCCTAGGGTAGGTTGGCCACGTGTTACTGAGCTGTCTGCCAGGCCCCCGGAGCCGGGGACCTTCGACTTGCATGGCTTAGTCCCACCCCGATAGCAGTGGGGTCCGGCAGGATCAACCGGAGTCTAAGCCTGGGGAGTAGGCTTCGAGGTTTCGCGGGGGCCCGCGTAAGACCTAAGCGTCCTTGGGTTTGCTTAGGTCCCCATCATGTGGCCACGGGAGGAGGCCGCCCATTCATCTCGTGGAGGGCCTCTCCAACCCTTCCTGGGCGGTACCGCCGTCGCGCCGTGGCCTCCATAATGGTTGAGGTTAGTCTCCGATAAAAACTTATCGTGGGCTGCTTATAACCATAATGGCCTCTACGTCATACCAGCCTCTAATGAAGGCGAAACGCTTTTCTTAGACCCGAGGGGAGATATTGTTGGAGGCCGACCGGAAGAGGAGCGGCGCATCGCAGGTGAAGCATGCTGGGGGAAGCCTCAGCAAGCGTAGCCTGCGAGTGCATCACACGCCGGCTACGGGCGCCGCTTCGGCGGTAACCAGGCTGGCGTGTGGTGTGACTCAAGGGTGCATAACCTTGGTTAAGCCCGTGAGGGGTGCACCTGTAGGTCACGTTGCTCCGAATGTCGGCCTCCTCAAATAATTTTTTATGTCCTTCAGCTTTGGGATCAGATCCTTGTTTAGCCTTAGATAGGTTCTCGGCTTCAGCGGCTTAACCTTCAAGGTGTCGACGTTTATGATGTAGATCATGTGGAGCTTTATGGCTTCAAGTCTTTCAAGATTTATTCCGGGGGTTGAGTAGTATCTGTCGCAGAGATCTTTCAAGAGCTTCAGCCCATCTCTCCTCCTCTTAGGCTTCAAGAGAATTGTCGGTATTTGGAGGATGTTGTGTGGTGGGGTTGCGAGGCTGAACTTGTCCGCGAACACGCCATATCTAGCCATCTTGCTGATCACCCTAGCCGTTAGGTAGCTTTGCGGATCTAGGGCGTTTTCAGGCGACGTGAAGCCGGTCTCGACCTCGACTATCATGCTCCTACCATTCCTCCAAGCCATTATATCCGCGACTAGATCATCCTCCAGCGGATGCTCCAACGATACCTTATAGCCCTTATCGGCTAGATAGGCTCCCATGACCAGTTCCATTATCGAGTGATTGACCTTAACCCTATTCGATCTATGTAGGTTTATCAGCCTATCCCTCATCTCATCTATTCTGCTCCAAATCCCTCGACCATAATGCCTCTTAAGCCTCTCGGCCATCGACTCAACGTCTCTCTCAAATCTATCCATTCTGTCGCTCGCCGAGAAATCCATAAGATTAATCTAAGCCGTTTTGGCCATCCTTACAGATGTTCTGAGGGCTTCTTTTCACGGATATGGCCATAGATTTTATCTCGCCGCCGAGATTATCGTGGCCCTAATCCTACCATACATGACCTCAATCCTCTCTTTTACCTCGTATCCGGCCTCGGCTAATGATCTTGAGAAGAGCGTGGGCTTCGACACTATCACGGTGAGGTTTGAGGTTGGGGAGGCTTGAGCCAAGCATCTACAAATCCTCCTATAGAATTCCTTAATGTTGCTTATCCCCATCCTTATTCCATAGGGTGGGTTGAAGATTATGTGATCGAATGGCTGTGGTAGCCATTCCCCGATCTTGAAGATGTCCGCGACCGAGAACTCAAGCTTATCCATTAAACCCGCCTCCTCAGCATTCCTCCTCGCACCCTCTATGCTCTTTGGTGATGCGTCGGTTCCAAGGATCTTCAATTCCGATTCTGGGTTGATCGATCTCTCAAGATCCCTCGACAATCTTTCGATCAGCTCCTTATCGACGAATCTTAGGCTTGAGATCTTTAATCCACCTCTCCTCAAACCTATGGGAACATTCAATCCCAATAATCCAGCCTCTATCGGGATCGTCCCACCTCCGCACATCGGATCCAGCAAGCTCATGCTCGGACCCCATCCAGCTATTCTGAGCATCCCGACGGCTATGGTTGGGTGTAGGGCTGCCCTATGATGATATATCCTGTAAAATCTATGGTGGAGGGATCTCCCGGTCGTGTTCAGTCCCATGAAGAACTCCGAGTCCCTGAGGAGGCAGTAAAACTCTATGTCTGGTTGGTCGAGGTTCACCCTAAGCCTCTTACCCCGACTCTCCCTAAAGCTCTCTATGATCGCCCTTCCAACCGCTGCCGCCATATCTAGGCTCGTGAATGGATAGTTTTTCGAGTGCCTCTCAGCCTTGACGGCGAAGCTTTGATCAGGCTCTATGAACTCGCTATAATCAATACCTCTGGCGTAGCGATAGATGTCGTCCAAGGTTCTCACGTTTATCCTCGCCAACATTATGAATATCTTATGGAGCATCCTCGAGGCCAAGTTCAACTTTATCAACTTTTCTTGATCCGCCTCGAAGATTATCTTGCCGACGTCGGGCTTAGCTCTCGCGCCTATGAGTTCTTCGCATTCCCGCGCCGCGTATTCCTCAAGCCCCATCACGGTGGTTGCGAAGCACTTGAACCGCATGGCCATGGATCACGTATAGATCTCTATGACATCTCCATCCTCCAATATGTGTTCAGGCCCAACTTGCTGGCCTTGGATCTTGACGGACTTTCCCCAGACCCTCGCATATCTCATCCTCTCGGCAAGCTCTCGATGGATTATCCTCGCGACCTCCTTCACCGTGCATCCCCTCTCGACCACGATGGGCTTCTCGGCCTTGACGCCATCCTTCTGCGTGTAGATCCTGATCAATCCCAGCATCTTGAAGATGATCTCCTTCAACATTCTGATCCCCAATCCATTCTCAGCCGATATCTCAACGAAGGGTATTCGATTATCCTCCAAAAACTTCTCAAGGGTCGTTAAGCTCTCCCTATCTGCAGCGTCTATCTTATTGAAGACCACTATCGCCCTCTTATAGACCAGTTCTCTCAGGATGGAGTCCTCAAGATCGTTTAGATCGGCCTCGCCCCAAATCCTCACCACAGCGTTTCGTATTCCCATGGACTTCAACAGTTCTGAGGCTTCACGATAACTTGCCTTAAGCTTCCCGAAGACTATCAACCTTATCCCGCCGCTATCCTTCCTCTCAACCTCGACCCGACACTTCCTAGGCTTTATCGTCACCCCGAACTCGTCGAATAACTCGATGATCTTCTTGAATTGGGCTATCGGATCCTTTGAGGAGTCTATCACGATCAAGATGAGGTCTGAGTTCTTGGCGAACCCTATCGACCTACTGGTGAAGGATGTCTCCTCAAGCCCCTCAGTGAGTATAGCTGGAAGCTCGACTAGCTGGAGCTCAACATCCTCATATGGCATCATCCCCGGAGTCGGCCTCGTGGTCGTAAGCTGATATGGCGCGACCAAGGGCTTGGCATTCGTTAAAGCCTTTAAGATGCTCGACTTACCCGAGTTCGCCGCGCCTATCAAGGCTATCTGAGCCGCCCCCTCCTTAGATACTGAGAAGTAGTCTCTTCTACCGGGCTTCGCCACAGCCTTCCGCTCAGCCATCCTCCTAAGCTCTGAGATCCTCCTCCTAATCCTGCCTCTAAGTTTCTCAGTCCCCTTATGAGCTGGGATTAGGCTGAGCGCCTCCTCTAAAGCCTTGATCTTGGCCTCTATGGTCCTCGCGGCCTGATACTTGGCTAAAGCCTTCTGAGCCTCGGCTGGGAGGTTCGCGGGCATCCCAACTAACTCATCATAATTCTAGGATAAATGGATGAATCCCTTAGGTCAGGTAGTCTATGGCTACGCCGAGATAAACTTTCGCGGCCTTTATCAAGTCTTCGACCTTCACCCTCTCATTATATCCGTGGATCCCCTCCATCTCCGCCGGCCCATAGTGGATCGTTGGAATATTTGCTCTCCTAAAATGTCTGGCGTCGCTTGAAGCCCACTCTAAGAACGGCTTAGGATCTACTCCAACGATCTCCTTAACATTCTTCTCAACCACCTTTACGATCTCCGAGTTCAGTGGAGTGTAGTTCGGCTCACCGACATTAACGAACTCCACCTCCCCATATTTCTCGACGACCTCTCTTATCCTCGATGTTACCTCGGCCGCCGACAACCCTATCGGAACTCTGACATCTATCTCCAACTCGCACTTATCTGGGATTATGTTCACCTTCGTTCCGCCTCTGATTATCCCGAAGTTTATGGTTGGGTGGTCTATCGCCTTACTCGCCTCACGCGACACAAGGCTCCCCAATAAGTTCCTCGAATACTCGGCCACATCGATCAGATCTCTCGGGAGCTCCGCCCTCATCTCCGTTATCCTCATGAGCTCGCGGATCAGGTTCGTCGACTTCACTATCGCGTTGTCTCCGATGAATGGTGATAGGCTTCCATGGCCGGGAACGCCCTTAACGACTATCTTGGCCCAGATCGCCCCCTTCTCCCCAACATTTATCAGATTCATCCCAGTCGGCTCCGCGATCAAGACCGATGATCCTAAAGCCTTCCCCTTCTCGACTAGATAGGAGGCTCCATAGGTTCCCCCAGTCTCCTCATCCGCGACGCAGACGAGCTTCAGCCTCCCCCTCAGTTGATCCTCAAACTTGATGAGCCTCTTGAATGCGTAGATTATTCCAGCCAACCCACCTTTCATGTCGGATGCCCCCCTCCCAAGCAGGTATCCATCTCTAACCTCTCCTGAGAATGGGTCGAAGCTCCACCTAGATCTATCTCCTATTGGAACGACGTCGAGGTGGCCGTTCAAGACTAGAACCCTATCAGATCCCCTCTCACCTATCTCAGCTATCAGGTTCACCCTCTTCTCAACGGGCTCGCATAGCTCGACCACCACCCCCTCCTCTTCGAGATAGTCCTTCACGAATGCGGCGATCTCACTCGTGTCTCCAGGCGGGTTCACGCTCGGGATCTTGATGAGCCTCGATGCGAGCTCGACGACCTCATCTCCGCGAAAACCCTCGAATACCCTCTCCCTAAACTCGCCCATCTCGGCTCAAATCGGATATACTTACCATGAATATAACTTTAGGGTTTGGAGAGCGCAACTCTCTCGACCACTCAAACACGATAATACTTAACATCTAGCGGCATTTCCTCGAAGTCGGGGATGGCGTTAAGGAAGCTGATGGAGGAGGCTGAGAGGCTCTTAAGATCGGCGGGAGTGGATGAGCCCAGACTAGAGCTCTCAAGAGATCCCAGATATGGGGAGGTCTCATCTCTAGCCGCCTTCGACCTCGCAAAGAAGCTTAGGAGGTCTCCGAATGAGGTGGCGTCGGAGATCGTCGATAGGATGAGGTCTGAGGAGATGGGGCTCATAAAAGATGTTGAGGCCGTCAGGGGATACATCAACTTCAAGCCCGATTGGATTAGATACTCAGAGGAGATCTTGAGAGAGATCTTGGAGAAGGGTGAGAGATATGGGTCTAGCGAGATGGGAGCTGGTAAGAGGATCATAATAGAGCACACGAGCGTGAATCCGAATAAGCCCCTCCACGTAGGACACGCGAGAAATACGTGCTTAGGAGACTCCTTGGCGAGGATCTTGAGATTCATCGGATACGATGTAATAGTCTTGAACTATATCGATGACAGCGGTGCTCAGATGGCAGACCTAATCCTAGGATTCACCGAGCTCGGATACCCCTTAGACCCACCTCAAGGAATGAGATTCGATGAATATTGTGGAGATGTAGTCTATGTCGAGGTTTCCAAGAAGGTTGAGGAAGATGAGAGGCTCGCTGAGAAGAGGAAGAGGATAGTGGGTGAGATAGAGTCTGGGAGGGGAAAGCTCTATCAATTGAATAGGAAGGTTGTCGAGAGGGTTTTGAGGGATCAGATCAAGACCTGCTGGAGGTTGGGCGCAACATACAATATACTGAACCTTGAGAGCCAGATAATATC
>CAYVHW010000044.1:6050-8393 GCA_964451435.1 uncultured Nitrososphaeria archaeon
AGGCAGAGGAGGCCGCAGGAGATCGTGAAATATGCCTTAAAGCTACTTGGATTGAGATCCGAGAAATACATCCACTATGCGTATGAGGTCGTGGCCTTAAGCAGGAAAGATGCCGAGAGGCTTGGACATAGGGTTGAAGGCTGTGAGAAGGTCGTCCACATGAGCGGGAGGAAGGGATTATACATCAAGGTCGAAGAATTGCTAGATATGTTGAGGGATAGGGCTCTGGAAGAAGTGAAGAAGAGGCATGAGGATTGGAGCGTTGAGAGGATGAGATCTGTCGCGGAGAAGATAGCGGTCGGCGCGCTGAGGTATGCGCTTGTAAAGCCCGACATAGATAAGCTCATAGTCTTGGACACGGATGAGATCCTAAGACTTGAAGGTGATACCGGGCCATATCTCCAATACTCCTATGCTAGGGCCTGTAGGATTCTAGAGAAGTCCGAAGATGAGCCATCGACCAAGCCTCCAATCGAGCCCCTTGAGGTTGAGAAGAGGCTGTTGAGGAGGATGGCGATCCTCCCAAAGCTGTTATCGGAGTTCGATGAGAATCTATTGATTAAGCCGATAGCGAATTACGCATATAAGCTCGCATCCGAGTTTAACGACTTCTATGAGAAGGCCCCAGTTCTAAGGGCGCGGGAAGACATTATGAAGTTCAGGCTTGCGATAGTCACGGCGTTCAAGATAACCTTAGCTAACGTATTGAAGCTCCTCGGAATCCCATTAATGGAGGAGATGTAGACTTACTCTATCTGGACCCTGAATCCCTTCCTCTCCTCTCCAGCCTTCTTCAAGACAACCTCCAAGACCCCATTCTTATAGGATGCCTTGGCAGATTTCGGATCGACCTTCGCGGGTAGATCGACCTCCTTATAGTATTTCCTCTGAGGAGTATCTACCGAGATTATCAATCTATCCTCAGTCGCGTTCAAGTTTATGTCCTTCTTCTCAACCCCTGGAACCTCCGCGACCACCTTCACCACATCCTTCTCCTCATATACGTCTACTAACGGCTCTCTCGCCTCGGTTAATTCGACCATCTCAGGCCTCCCCCTCGGCGGCCTGATGTTCCCGAACTCCCTTATGATCGGCCTCCCATCAGGCCCAATCCTTATCGAGTAGCCATAGACTATTGGCCCAAACTCTCTCACTATCCCCTTATCAGTCCTCCTCTCCCTGATCAAGCCCCTCGGGAGCTCCCGCTCAAGATCCTCAAAAGACTTTGAGAACATCTCGTCAAGCTCCCTCATCATTCGCTCCATCTCCTCAAAGATCCTTGAGAATGGTGAGCGCCTCCTCCACCACCTATCCCAACTCATAACACTAATACACCTCCAACACAATAGATTCTAAGACTTATATAACCATATCCCTAGAATAGCATCGAGCCAACAATTTCTCCATTTAAAGATGAAATCAGCTTCCCGCGGAGCCATCCTATCTTTCCAATAGCATAGCTCGAAATATTTTTCACGCACATCTTATATCGCATCAGCCCTCACATCTCTTACCTCGCGCCAAGCTCTTAATAGTCTCATAGGTCTCGAACTCCGGGGCGAGTGAATCATACCAATTGAATCTTCCATAAGAGAGCTTCCTGACCAGATCCCCTCTCCCCATGTCGCCTCCATGTATAGGGTAGATGAAGATTATACCAATCTTCGAGAAGAATTCGTCGGCCTTCCTCAAAAACTCCCTCGCTTCATCCTTGCTCAGTTCTTGGCTGAAGACGTAGAGCTGAGTTCTACCAGGCCCACCATAATCTATTCTAGCGAATATCGGGATCCCATAATCTTTCTTGATTTTCTTCACAAGCCTATCCCATAACTTCTCATCAAATTTCCCTATCTCTCCCGTGAGTTTATCCTTGATCTCATCTGGGGATGGGGAGGCCATCGCGGCATCGACATTGACGTACTCCCTTGGAACGCTCACAATGGAATCTCCCCATTTAACGGCGACCCACGTTATGACATAGATGTATTTACCCTTCTCCTCGCCATATTCATGTATCTTCTCAACGATCTTCCAAGCAGCCTCATAGCTCTCCCTCACGGCTGGATGATTTGGATCCTTAGTCAATTCCTCCATTAGATGAGCCTGCATATAGAGCATGTCTATCCAGATGGCGTCAACTCCTGCATCTATCTGCTTGTAGATTCTGTTGAGGAAGATCTTTTGAAAATCGGGGTTTGTCAGGTCTGGGAAATATGTTCTCATCCTTTGCTTAAGCTCTTCCTCGCTTGGACACGGCTCACCTCTCCCAACATCCCCCCACCTCCTCGCCCAATAACATTGAAGATCTCTCTTGCTGACATCGATTCCCCATTTCCTCGGATC
>CAYVHW010000045.1:0-8142 GCA_964451435.1 uncultured Nitrososphaeria archaeon
TTACTACTATGTTTGCGAGGGCTGTGTGGCTCATGTGGCCTGGGCATAGGCCGCAGTTTAATGGACATGTGTATCCGAGTTCTTTCACCTGTGGGTTGCTCACTCCTTTTCCATCGTGGGCGTATTTCGAGAATCTATGATACATCTCCGCGTCTCCGAAATATAGCTCAGTGAATTCTCCATGGGCTGGGCAGGTCTTTTTCATGAAGATCTTTCCATCGCTCTCAATTATCTCCGCTGGGATGACGGCATTACACTCCGGGCACACGCTAATGGTGGTCGATAAGACCTTTACCTCCTCCTTCTTAAGCGCGACCTCCTCCATTACGGGTTCAAGAGATGTCATCGTGGATAAAAATGTTTTAACCGAAAATAAACGGTGGAAGATGAAGAACAGCTCTCGCAGGTTAAGGCTGATATTGCGTATATTGGGCCGTGCGGCTAACTTGGCCACGGTTCTCAATCAATCTAGGCTCAATTGAACTCATAGTCAACCAATCCACTCATCCCAGACCACGAGACTCATGCTAGAACACCGCATCCCAACCTAACTAAAGAAGGGTGATATAGCTACAAACCAAAAGATAGGAGAGTTTCTGAGGAATGGGCCCGGTGGGATTTGAACCCACGACCGCCCGGTTATGAGCCGGGCGCTCCACCAGGCTGAGCTACGGGCCCCATTGTTAATGCTCTTTGAACTTAGATTTAATCATTATTAGATCCCTTCTCATCCACTAAGCCTCCTTATCGGAAAAATGTTAAATATAGTTTTTGGCCGTTTTAATCCGCTCAAGGGGTGTTGGGGATGGTAGGTGACCGAGTTCCAGGAGGCTGGTGACGAGTTTTCTGAGATAGTTGAGCTTGAAGGCCATCTAATAGACTCCTATATCCTTCCAAAGGTCTTCGATAGGATAATGGACTTAGGAGGAGAGTTCGAGGTCCTCGAATTCAGGATTGGGCGGAGAAAGCATGAGACGAGCTACGCGAAGCTCCTGGTCAAGGGCAAGAATCAAAACCACTTAAACCTCATCTTGAAGGAGTTGAGAACCCTCGGCGCAATTCCAGTCGAGTCTGAGGAGGTGAGGGTTGAGGAAGCTCCAGCCGACATGGTCCTCCCAGATGGATTCTACTCCACGACCCACCACCCGACATGGGTAAGATTTAATGGAAGATGGATTAGGGTTGAGGACATCTGCATGGATAAGGTGATAGTCGTGGATCCAAAGGCGAATAGGGCATACTGTAAGGGGATAAGAGATGTCAAGAAGGGAGATTTGATAGTTGTGGGGGAGAGAGGTGTTCGAGTGAAGCTCCCAGAATATCCGAGGAAGGGTGCTGGAATCTTCGAGTTCATGAGTAGCAGGGCCTCATCTGAGAGACCGACCCAGACGATGGTCAAGAGGATAGCGGAGGAGATCTATGAGATCAAGATAAATGGGGGGAAGATCGCGGTGGTGGCGGGTCCCGCCGTAATCCACACCGGAGCCGCCGAACACTTGGCCAAGATAATTAGGATGGGTTTCGTCGATGTCTTATTGTCTGGAAACGCTCTAGCCGTTCACGATGTCGAATACGCGCTGTTCGGGACATCTCTCGGATTCAAGGTCGACGAGGGCTATAGGATGCCTGGAGGAAATAGAAATCATCTAGTCGCGATCAATGAAATAATGAAGTGCGGAGGGCTGAAGGGAGCTGTCGAGAAGGGGGTTCTGAAGGAGGGGATATTCTATGAGTGCATAGTCAGGGGAGTTCCATACGTCTTGGCGGGGTCGATAAGAGATGACGGTCCAATTCCAGACGTAATAACGGATATGGTTGAGGCCCAGAGAGAGTATAGGAGATGTTTGAGAGACGTGGATCTAGTGCTGATGCTCGCATCCATGCTCCACTCAATAGCGGTTGGAAACATGCTCCCGTCAACGGTCAAGGTGATCTGCGTCGACATAAACCCCGCAGTCCCATTAAAGCTAGTCGATCGTGGAACTCGTCAATCGATAGGAATAGTATCGGATGTCGGGGTATTCCTGCCCATGCTCGCGGATGAACTCGCGAAACTCAAGGCGCTAAAAGGATCACCGAACATCTAAAGATGAAAAGGATAAAGTTGAGAATCTGCTCCGGCCGGGATTTGAACCCGGGTCACGGGCTCGAAAGGCCCGTATACTTGTCCTGGCTATACTACCGGAGCGTGGGATGGTTTGCTCCTTTTATTCGGGGTTTGTGCTTGTTAATTAATGTTGAGCTATGGGTGTTTTGGAAAAAGGGTAATTAGCTGGAGATCCCGCTATGTTTTGGAGGTTGGCGGTTGGCGGCGATAGCGTCTAAGCGCTTCTCCGATGAACTCTCCCTAATCCTCGGGAAGAGGATTGGGGTTAGGCTTGTGGATGGAGCTTGGTTTGAGGGAAAGGTGTCGGCCTATAATCCAAGCGATTACAGCCTATGGCTTGAAGATGTTAGGGATATGGAGGGAAAGAGCTTGCAGAAGGTCTTCATAGCCGGCAAGAGCATAGCCTACCTAACGGTTCTTGAGGCCGGCCCAGATCTCTCAAGGCTTGCCGAGAGGCTCAATAAGGTCTTCCCAAACATGGTTCGATACATTCGTGAAGCGGATGTCATCCTAGTCATGGATAGGATCAGAGTGACTAGAGAAGGCGTCGTCGAGGGCTCAGGTCCGGCGGCCGATAGGGTTAGGAAAGTGTATGAGGAATGGCTTGCAGAAGAGTCTGGAAAAGCATGAGTCCGATAACGTCCCTCAGCCAAGCCCTAAATCTAGCTAAAATTATCTCACAACTTTCAAAAGAGTATCAGGCAACTAGCATGACGATCTAAATCTTCAGATAAATTTATCCACCATTTCTCCCGATAAAATTATCGATTAACTGGAAGCGCGATATAGGAGTGAGAGGCTGTTGATTCAAAGCGATGGATTGCGAGGCAAAGGTCTCTGGATGAGCGGCATCTTTACAGATTACATGCTGTGAGGAAGACGCTATATTCGACTCTCATGGGAAGAGAGATGAACTATTGAAGCCTTATTAATCCTAAAATGGTGGATCGACAAAAGTTTCTTTAGGCTTGGATGTAAGGGTTCTCGACGTCTTCGCGGGATGCGGCGGCTTTAGCTTAGGTTTCGGGAAGTCTGTGATAGCCGCCATCGAGAACCACCCACATGTCGTCAAGACGTATATGTGGAATTTTCCATGGGCCTCCATCTTCCCGGAAGATGTTAAGAGGATTAGCGGTAAGGCTATAACCGAGTCTGTGGGCGAGATCGACATCGTCATCGGAGGCCCTCCATGCGAGCCATTCACTAGCATGAACCCTAAGAGGAGGAGAGATCCCCTCGATAGGCTCTTGGCGGATCCTCAAGGGAGGCTTGTAATGGAGTTTATGAGACTTGTCGATGAGCTTAGACCCAAAATCTATGTGCTGGAGAATGTCGTGGAGCTCATTGAAGAGCCTCTTGGAAGAATGCTGAGGAGATTTTTCAGGAGGATAGGCTATCAAGCATACTTCAACATCTTAAGAGCGCATAAGTATGGAACTCCATCGAGAAGAGTTAGAGTATTCATCTCAAACATCAGGCTCGACTTGACTGGGATGGAAGAGAACACTAAGTATGTGGATGACGCTTTAAAAGGCCTCCCACCCCTCGGAGAGGCTCCAAACCACCTCCCAGTTAAGGTTGGGAAGCTTAGGCTTAGAAAGATTAGGAGGCTTAAGTGGGGCGACGCCCTATTCACCTTTAAAGATTCGACAGGTAAGGTGTATAGGAACTGGGTGAGGCTTCATCCTAGGAGATTGGCTCCAACGGTCCATGGAAAGGCTAGATTCATCCACCCACATGAAGATAGGTTGCTGACGGTTAGGGAGCAGGCGAGATTGATGGGATTCCCAGATGAACACGTATTCTTTGGAGGAGTTAATAGACAATTTGATCAGGTTGGTGAGGCCGTTCCACCCCCACTCTCAAAGAAGATCGCGAAGGTGGTCTTCGAGAAGCTTGAAGAACTTTAAGACTCTTCCTCTCCCTTCTCCTCAGCCTCCTCAGGTAACATCACTTCAACGACTCCTTTCTCATCCTTCCTCATCACCACCTTTATCCTCCTCGGAGGCTTCTCCGCACCCCTACTCCAGATGAGCTTGTTCACTCCCTCCGAGATCTTCACCTCCTCTCCCTTCATATGTCTCTCAGCGAATCGCTTAACTATGTTTATCGCCCTCTTCGCCCTCCTCTTTCTAGAAGCCTCATAAGCATCTCTCAACGGGATCACGTAGGTTCTTTCCAAAACAACCTTGCTCATCTAGAGATCACCACCATTCAAGTCTTTATCCTACCCCTCCTCCAATGCCTCTGCTTAGCATGAAATCTAACCCTCCCATGAGTCTTCATCATGACCCAGCTTGGGACGGGCCAAGCCTTCCTCAAGGCTCTGGAAAGCTTCTTCTTCAAGACAAGGGTCCTTATCGTCATCGTCTACATGGAGATGGCTTTAAGATCTCCTAATAACCTTACCCCTTTTAAGCTAGATCCTCCTAATCCTGATCCTACGTCTACTCGATGATAGTCTAAGCAGGATCTGTTTCAGAGTCTCATCGGTTATGGGCATCTTAATCCTACCTGTATTGGCCAGCTGGATGAGCTGTTCCTCAAGCTGAGCGACTAGCTCGGGTTTAACTAGCCTTAGGTTCGCAAGCCTCTGCCTAGCCTCAGGGGTGAGGATCACCCTCATGGCAGCCTGCCTCTCAAGCTCCCTTCTCGCCCGCTCCTCTTCCTCAGCTATCCTCCGTTGGAGTTCCTCCATCTTCCTCTGCCTAATCCTCTCAAGTTCTTCGTCGTCGACGGCCATTATAGATCGCCCTCCCGTTTCCAAGCCATATTTGCTGAATCATATTTTTAAGCCTTAATGGTGTGCTCCGATCTAAGGATAAGCTTGGCAGCCTCCTCTAATAGCTCTCTCCCCTTCTCGGTTAGAACTCTCCCCTTCTTATTCTTCTTCTCGGCCAATCCAGCTTCCTCAAGTTGCTGTAAGATCTTTCTGATTATCGCTCCACTGCCCTTGGCGAACTTCGGGGGCTTAGTTCCCCTCCTATGCCTCCCACCATACATGGTTCTAAGCCTTGAGACTCCGAGAGGCCCTCTTAGATAGAGTTTCCTCATGATCGCAGCCGCTCTAATATACCACCAATCTGGGTTTTGCGGAGGCCTCTCCTTATGGACGCCTGTCTTGACGAACATGGCCCATGGAGGAGGCTCTATAACCTTATTCTCCTTCAAGTAGGCGGCGACCTTCTCGATAAGCTTCGCGGGATCGGCTAGCTGCACGCTCGACACCATCCACGCTACTACGCTGAGGAGGGCCTACTTTTAGGCATTATTCCGGACTCCCTTAGCGGGCCTCTCCCTAAAAAGACGAGCCGCGGCTACCAACCTTTTTATGACGTTAAGGGTTTTGTGGAGCCGGGAGAAGCCGTGAGCTATCTGATGGGCGTTGACCTCGGAACGTCGAGCGTTAAGGTAATCATCATGGACGAGGACGGGAAGATACTCGCCCAAGCCTCTGAGAAGTATCTCATCCTAACCCCCTCGCCCGGCTGGGCCGAGCAGGATCCCGATCGATGGTGGCTCGCGGCGAAGAGCGCCATTAGGAGAGCTCTCCAATCCTCCAACCTAGATCGAGCCGAGGTCAAGGCCATAGGCTTCTCGGGTCAGATGCATGGAACGGTCCTCCTAGATAGATCGCTCAAGCCCCTAAGACCCGCGATAATCTGGGCCGATTCCAGAAGCAGCCGCCAATGCGAGGAGATTCGCAGGAGGCTGGGGGAGGAGAGGATAGTCGGGATACTATCTAATCCGATAATGCCGGGCTTCATGGCGCCCTCCCTCCTCTGGGTGAGGGAAAACGAGCCTTCCATCTACGAAAAGGTCCACAAGGTGATCCTGCCGAAGGATTACATCCGCTTCAAGCTCGCCGGAGACCTAGCGACCGACATCTCGGACGCGTCAGCAACCCTGCTTTTCGACGTTAGGAGGAGGCGCTGATCGGAAGAGGTGATCTCCGAGCTGGGATTCCGCGAAGATCTCTTCCCGGAGCCTCGGGAGTCGGCCGAGGTTGTCGGGGAGCTATCACGGGAGGCGGCCGAGGAGCTATCGCTCGATAGGAGCGTCGAGGTCGTTGCGGGTGGAGGGGATTCGCCCGTGAGCGCGGTCGGCTGCGGGCTGATAAAGGCCGGGATGGTCTCGGCGAACATCGGGTCTGCCGGGCAGGTCTTCGCGGTTCTAGAGGGGTTCAGGACCGATCCGAGGCTGAGGATACATACGTTCTGCCACGCGGTTCCGGATACGTGGTATATGCAGGGCGCCATACTCTCGGCGGGGATAACCCTCGACTGGTTAATCGAAAAACTAGGATTGAAGAACCTTCTCGAGCGGATGAGCTTAAACCCGTACGATGAGCTGGTGAAGGAGGCGGGTCGAGTTCGCAGGGGGGCGGAGGGCTTAATATTCCTGCCCTATCTCTTGGGCGAGCGGTCGCCTCACATGGATCCCGACGCCAGGGGGGCGTTCATAGGTCTTAGCCTAACCCACGGGCGCGCGCATCTAGTGAGGGCCGTGATGGAGGGGGTTGCGTTCGCCTTAAGAGACTCTCTGGAGGTCTTGAGGGAGCTGGGGGTAGCCGTAAGCGAGATAACCATTAGGGGCGGAGGCGGTAGGATAAGGCTGTGGAGGCAGATAATAGCGGACATCTTCAACTGCCGAGTAAAGACCGTGGCGGTCGAGGAGGCGGCTTTCGGCGCGGCGATCCCAGCGGGGATCGGGGCGAAGGCATACAGAGGGTTCGAGGACGCCATTAAGAAGACCGTTAGGATGGGAGGGGCCTGCGAGCCGAGCCCGGAGCGCGGAGTATACGACGAGCTCTACGAAGTCTATAGAAGCCTGTATCCCGCATTAAGGAATCAGCTTCACAGCCTAGCTTCGATCCAAAAACGGCGGGGCTAACCGGGGTTCCGGGAAAATTTTTAAGAGGTAACTCCTCCAAGAGATGGAGTCCATGCCGCTTTTCAGGGGATGGTATTCCCAAGACGGTAGAGAACGAAGCTCGTATTAATCAATAGGGTTGACGAGCCCGCGAACCTGAGGATAAAGCTCTTCAGGGAAGCTCTCGAACGCGATGTGAAGATGAGGCTGCTTAAGAAGAGGCAACCCTCCTCCTCAGCTTCTTCTCCCTGACGGCTGGAATCCTCTTGACGTATCCGCAAGTATTACATTTTATGACAACGTGGGTGCTCCTCCTATCCCTAACCCTGACCGTGAAGGATCCTGGGATGTAGAAGGGGGTCCCGCATTTTCTACAGATGAACCTCTTGTATTGGATTGGGATTCTAATCCTTGCCTTCCTAGCAATTCTCAGAACAAGCTTTCCAGCCTCTCTGGCCAGCTCGGGTCTCTCCACTGCATGTCTCTTGGCGAACTCCATAAGCCTCGCAATTCTATCTAAGGCGATCTTCCTATAATCCCTCAACCCGACCTCTTAGATGAGAATAAACCTAATAATCCTTATCGAGCTTGATTAAGCCGATTGGAGAAGCTCATCCTAGTCATAGTTGAGGCTGCAGTGGAACTGGTTCCAGAGGAGATTCGAGGCCATCCATCGGTTAGGGCTGAGGCTAGGAGGAGGGGGAAGCGGGTGGATGAGATCCTCCTAGATAGATCCTATCATCATGCGGCCATGAAGGATCTGCCTGAGAACTGGAAGCGTGGGAGGCCGGATATAACCCACTTCACCCTACTAGAGGCTCTCGGGTCGCCGTTAAACAGGCTGGGCTTGCTCGAAACCTACGTCCAGCTGAGAGACGGCCACATAATCTGGATAAATCCGGAGACGAGGCTTCCAAGAGTCTATGAGAGGTTTAAGGGTTTGATCGAGAAACTCTATAAGCAGCCGGTCGTCGAGGCCGATGAGAAGATCCTCTTAAAGATGGAGCGGAAGACCTTGAAGAACTTGATCGATGAGCTGAAGCCCGATCTAAAGATCCTGCTCTCAGAGGATGGCGAGGAGATTGGATGGAAGGAGCTGGGCGAGCTAATAATCTCCCATCAAAAGCCGATGATAATGATAGGTGGATTCCCGAGAGGAGACT
>CAYVHW010000046.1:0-4508 GCA_964451435.1 uncultured Nitrososphaeria archaeon
CGTCACTTAGACATGGAATCCACATAGACCTCTACAGGCTATTCATGAATAGGAGCATACAGGTCTACGCATTCGATAATAGGTATAGGGAGCATACCTTGGAGGCGGTCGCCCAAGCGATTTTGGGAAAGGGTAAAGTGGTTATAGAGAAGCCTATTAGTGAGCTGTCAAGCACCGAGCTTGCGAGGTACTGTTTCCAAGATGCATTATTGGTTCATGAGTTATTGACCTTTGAAGACGAGCTCCTACTGAAGTTATTGGTGGTATTATCTAGGATAAGTATGATGCCGATAGAGGATGTTTGTAGGCATGGGGTGTCGGGTTGGATAAAGAGCCTCCTCTACTACGAGCATAGGAGGAGGGGATGCCTCATCCCCAGACACGATGAGCTCATAGAGGAGAAGGGGGTCACATCTACTAAGGCGGTTATCGAGGGGAAGAAGTATAGGGGTGCGATAGTGGTCGAGCCGAAGCCCGGAGTACACTTCGACGTAACGGTTCTAGACTTCGCATCTCTCTACCCATCTGTCTTAAAGGAGTGGAATCTAAGCTATGAGACCGTTAGATGCCCGCATGAGGAGTGCATGGATAACATCGTCCCCGAAACCGATCACTGGATATGCAAGAAGAGGAGGGGGATTCAGAGCGAGGTTATAGGATGCTTAAGGGATATTAGGGTTAGATGGTATAAGCCCATGAGCGGGAGAAGCGATCTAGCGGAGTCCAAGAGAAGATGGTATGGAGTGGTTCAAAGAGCACTGAAAGTCTTCCTAAACGCGGCCTACGGAGTCTTCGGATTCAGCGAATTCCCACTCTACTGCCCACCCGTCGCGGAAAGCACCGCAGCCATAGCCAGATACGCCCTAAAGAAGACGATCGAGAAAGTCAAATCCCTCGGAATAGAAGTGATCTATGGAGATACGGTCTCAGGTGATGCTGAACTATTCATCCGCCGCGGAGACATGATAACCCGGCTAACCATGAGAGAGTTCTATGAAATGGAGAAGTCGCGTAATGGTGCATTATGGCGGGATGGAAAAGAGTATGTTCCATGTTCATCCGACGTAGAGGTCCTCACATTGAATAGAGATGGGAAGGTAACATGGTCTAAGCCCAGATTTCTTGTATCCCACATGGTATCCGATTGGTTTGAGATAACAACTTATACAGGTAGGAGGATAAGAGTCACAGGCGATCACTCGCTTTACGTATTGCGAGATATGGATGTCGTTCCGATTAAAGTCTCAGAGCTGACGAGAGGCGACTATATCGCGGTTCCCAGAGCCTATCCCCCATCACATTCACTAACAAAAGTGAATTTGACAGAGTTTCAGGATAAGTTGGGCCGGACGATAATGAGAGATGATAAGATACTACTTGCAAGGAACAGCGAATGCGCTTTTCCATCAACACTACCTCTTGACCCTGATTTAATATGGTTCTTCGGTTTATGGTTGGGCGACGGTTCATATGATGGTGAGAATGGAGTCGAGATCTCCGTATTCGATGAAGAATTGCAAGAGAGAGTGATGAAACTGGCTAAGCGGTTCCACATCAAGCCCTTGATAGACGAGAGGAAAGGAATAAGACTTCCATCAAGACTCCTCGTCCGAGTCATGAAATACGTGTTAGGCCTCGATGGAAACGCATACACGAAGAGATTTCCCCCATGGTATATGTCGCTCCCAGACGACCTATTAATCGAATTCCTTAAGGGTCTTTTCCAAGCCGATGGAAACATCGTTTATAGTAAGGGCAAGTTTATTGGGGTGAAATTGGATTCACGATCTGAACAATTGATCAGGGACGTGCAAACCGCCTTATTGAGGCTGGGGATTATAGGATATGTCAGACGTTACAAAGATGTAAACCCATATTCTAAGGGCACGATCTACAGGTTAATGGTCTCAGGGCAAAATGGCCGCCGCCTAGCACGTTTACTCTTCAACATCAAAGTATCTGAGCCACAGATCAAGGATGTTAACGACGTCATTCCATTAACTGAGTGGAGCATATCTAAGATTATTAGTTGCTTAAAGAAGGATTGCCATTATCCCGATCGTGTCTCGTATCTACGAGCGTATAAGCGTGCTATGATGGGAAGGCGCGTGGCCGCCAAAACATTGAAGTGGCTAGACGAGAGTGTGGTTAAGGATAGGTTAAGGTGGCTGGTGGATTCTGACGTGCTATGGGATAAGGTGGTGGAGATAAGGCGGCTATCGAAACCTGAACTCGGCTTCGACATCAATGTACCCGAAACCCAGAACTTCATCGCATCGAATATCATCGCGCATAATACTGATAGTGTTTTCTTGAAGACCTCGGATCGGGCGGCGATAGATGAGGTCGTTAGATGGGCTAAGGAGGTTTTAAGGCTCGACTTGGAGCTTGACAAGAAATATAGGTACATAGTCTTCTCGACTAGGAAGAAGAATTATCTCGGGGTGACGGATAAGGGGGTTGTGGATGTTAAGGGATTGACTGGGAAGAAGAGACATATACCTAAGTTCATTAAGGAGGCTTTCGAGGAGATGCTCAAGGTACTCCAAGAGGTTCACGATGAGCAGAGCTTCGAGCAGGCGAGGGAGAGGATCGAGGAGATCATCAAGACTTGGTACTATAAGTTGAAGAGGGGGGAGTTCGAGCTTGAAGATCTATCGTTCAAGGTGATGCTGTCGAAGAGCGTGGACAGATACGTTAAGACAACCCCACCTCACGTGAAGGCGGCCAAGAAGCTACTTAACCGCGGGATCTCGGTGACGGCAGGTGACATAATCTCATATGTTAAGACGAGGGATAGGGATGGGGTCGAGCCCCTCGAATTCGCGAGGAAGGATCAAGTAGACATAGACAAGTACGTTGAATACTTGATCTCGACCTTTGGCCAGGTCTTGGATGCCCTCGGAATAGATTTCGACAAGATCATAGGGGTGACGAGCCTAGAATACTTTATGTAATCGCCATTCACAGCATCCTGGGACTGTGACATGGGCATTATGGAAATCGATCAAATCGCCGTCGGAGTTCTCCAGAGCAACTCATACATAGTCTTTGACCGAGAATCCCGTGAGGGATTAATTATAGATGCTGGAGGAGAGCCTCAAAAGATAATCCATAGGATTGAGGAGGAAGGTGTTGAGATTAAGGGAATCTATGCAACTCACTGCCACTTTGATCACATCCTAGCGGTTGGAGAATTGAAGAAGATGTTTGGATGCAAATTCTATATTCATCGAGCCGATGAGGTGGTTCTTGAGAGAAGCATGGAGGACGCGGAGACCTACCTGGGATTAAGTAGCTTCGATCCACCTAAACCAGACGGATACATAGATGATGGGGATGAGATAGAGGTCGGGGAGAACGTGTTAAAGGTTCTACATACACCCGGCCACACCCCTGGAAGCGTGTCCTACGTCTTCGATGGAGGAGCCTTTACGGGAGATCTCCTCTTCGCCGGATCAATTGGGAGGACGGATATGTTCGGCGGAGACATCAAGCTGCTCATGGAATCAATCATAGAGAAGCTCTTCAAGCTCCCAGACCATTACACGATTTATCCAGGCCATGGCCCAACCTCAACCATAGGGATTGAGAAGAGGTTTAATCCATATGTTGGGAGCGATGGTGTTTTGAAGAATAGATTTCCTCGTTAAGTATGCAAACTGGGCATTAGTTCTTGATGGTTCTATGCGATCCATGAATATCTAAACATACTTCTCAAGCTCAGGATGATGATCCCGAAAGATCTACGTCGATCTTAGGTCTTCATGAAAATACCATTTCAAACATCAAAATCCAATAAGGAAGACTTATATGCTAGTGAGAAAAAATAAATCATGGTTGAGACGACTTCAAGAACTATATTGCTTATATTGATCTTAGCTTCCTTGGCAGCGGGTCTCGCGGCAGGGATCGGGGTAGGTGGTTATGCTCTTGTTAGAACTACTACCTTTACTGAAACCCGGACGCTTACCGAGACATCTCTTTCACTAACGGTTCATCCTATAACCTTAACAGAGACTCTGACTGAAACGAAGACATTCTTCCAGACTTTAACTGAGACCCATCCTGCTTCCACCCACACCATTTACGAGACAGTAACTGAGGTGGCGACTATGACGGTAACAGAGACTATAACTACCAAGATTGAGGCCACTACAGCGACTACGCAAACGCCATCCGGACGACAGTTATTGAGGGTGGAAGGAGGAGAAGGATCAGTAAGATCTCCCATATTTGTTCCACAGACGGATACATTAAGGATAGAGACTAATATGAAAGGCTGTCTTTTTGTTAACTGGATACTTATTGACAAAGAATCCGGGGACTGGATAGCAACTGGCTCGTGTGGTTTAAGTGGACCACGTGACATCAGCTATATCTATGATCATCATATAGGAGCGGAACATTATCTCCAGATAGAGGCTAAGGATGGAAGGGATTGTGAGTGGACGATAACTGTAGAGGATGTTGGAGATTGACCTTCCTTTCTCCCTTTTATTTTTGAG
>CAYVHW010000046.1:4608-8039 GCA_964451435.1 uncultured Nitrososphaeria archaeon
TTTTTGAGCATAATTATCGTCAAGTAAAATTTCCTCGGGTGGCAAGGAGGCCGTCATGTCGTTGATTATTAACATGTGATATCCATACTTCTTGGCATTGATAGGATCTGAGGAATGAATTCCTTTCAGATCCTCTTACACCTCCTTAAGCATGCAGACGGGTCCACCGTTCTCGACGAATCTATCGAAGACCTCCTCGACGAGCCTCTCACACTCCAACATGATTCCTCTAAGCGAGCATAGAATTCTCTCGACGAGACGCGCCCGCTCTGG
The DNA here is from genome assembly GCA_964451435.1 of uncultured Nitrososphaeria archaeon. GTDB lineage: Archaea > Thermoproteota > Nitrososphaeria_A > Caldarchaeales > Wolframiiraptoraceae > AUK039. The sequence continues at coordinate 4,882 of CAYVHW010000046.1, forward strand.
ATCGCGAACTTTTAAAAATTCTCCACTTGAGAGCTGATGATCGATGATGTTGGAGATCTGATTTAGGATCTTTATCGTGAGCTGTGGGTCTGTGTTTATGAAGGCGTTGATCGAGTCTTCGAAGATCATCGAGGCTATGCCTACAAGTTCCCTGAGGAGGTTCAGAAGCTCTTCACTCTCCCAGATCTTCTTCCTGAACCTCAGAAGCTCCTCTCCAACGTTATACAGGTGTTCGGCGATCCTGAGCATGTGGTCGGAGAACATGATCATACAGTATGCTTCGGTCGAGTTTCTAAGTCCGATCGTCTTTCCAAGCCCTCTATGCTCAAGATATGTTATGAGCAATCTGATCGTGAATTCGTGGAGTTGATGGATCTTCTCCCTTAGATCTCTCACCGACTTTATGTCTTCATAGCTCCTAGAGAAGAGGAAGTCTGAGATGTTCCCGAACATGGTTGAGATCATGGTCTGAAGCCTTCTAGTAAGCCCCCTAGCCGAGAACCTCGATGGATCGACAAAGTTTTGGAGAACGATCCTCTTATTGGTCCGCTCGATGATCTCAAAGCCTGGAAGCCTCGACACCGTCTCAGAGACCTCCTTGACGATCTCGCCGTTAAGCCCTCCCGCAGCCCTCACCTCTATCCTCTCACAGCCCCTATGATAGCAGGCGGCTATAAGCTTCGAGATCTGGCCATAAACCCTACAGAGCTCGGCGTCTATGATATAGGATGGCTGGGCGAGCTTATCGACCCGAGACCTTATCCTAAGGCTCCCATCACCCTCCTCATGAACCTCTAAGATGTCCCCTGGCCTAAGACCCCTCCTCCTAACCCACTCCTTCGGTAGGGAGATGCTATAGGTGGCTTTTCCAACCCTTTGAAGCCTTCTTAAGCTCGATCCGCCCTCGCCCATCTATTTACATTACTTACATACCAGAACATAAAGTTTATGTAGAGGTGAAAACGTCTTCCAGATGGAGGGGAGAGGAATGATACTCCTTGAGAAGCAGCCTAAGATGTCGTTGAGGAGGAGCTACGCCAACGGCTACAAATACTGCTCTAGGTGCAGGGTCTACTATCTAACGGATAGCGTTAGATGCCCATATTGCGGCATCCTATTGAGGAATTCTCCGAGGAAGAAGAAGTCGCTCAGGAATACTAAGGTCGTCCAAGTTCCACCAGATCTTGAGAAGGAGCTTGAGAAGATAGAGGTCAAGGTGAAGGTAAAGACTAGGTCTGCATAAAAGAATAGGGTTGGAAACGTCCTTAAATGCATAGAATGTGGATATGACTAGCTTGAATTCTCCGCTAAAATACCTAAATCTTTTCTCAGACATCCCATCCATCTAACCCTCAAGTTAAGCTTATCAACTGAGTGAGCTGGGTCTTAGTTGAAGATGAGGTTTTGGCTCCTTGACGTGGCCTCGGAGGCCGAGGGTGGCAGGCCTTTCATATGGCTTTGGTGTAAGGGCGAAGATCTATCGACATGGGTTGTCAAGCAGCGATATACGCCGAGCTTCTACCTGACAGGTAGGATTGAGGCGGCTGCCCAAAAGCTCAAGTCGAGCAGCGTCAGGTTTGAGAGATGCTCTAGAAGGGTTAGGGGTAAGCCCGTCCAAGCGCTGAAAATATACGTGGACGCCGAGGACCTTGAGAAGGCTGCCTCAAGGCTGCTCAAGGGGTTGAATGGGGTTGAAGTATACGAGGAAGATCTGAGATCCTCGACAAAGTATCTCTTAGAGAGCGGCTTGAGGCCATGTGGATGGATCGAGGTCGATGGAGAGGTCGTTCAGAGGTTCGATGGAGTAAGCTTCATCAAACCTAGGTCTATTAAGAGGCTTGAGCACGCTCCCCCGCCGAGTCTAACGGCCGTGGCGATAGATCCCGTATTCTTCGCCGAGCACGGCTCTCCAACACCTGAGAGAGATCCCGTTAGATTGGTCTCACTATACTTCAGCGATGGATTTAGAGTTCAGCTTGAGGGTGATGAGCGGGAGATCTTCGAGAAGCTCATCGAGGCCATCGGGGAGAGGGATCCGGATATAGTGGTCGGCTTTGGACTGAATAGGATTCAATGGAACTATCTGTCTGAGAGGGCTAAGAAGCTTGGGATAAGGCTCATGGTTGGGAGATTGGGATCGGAGCCTAGGACGAGCGTCTACGGCCACGTCTCGATCAGGGGTAGGCTGAACATAGACCTCGAAGATATGGCGCGAGACATACCCGAGCTAACGGTCGAGACCTTGGAGGAGTTCGTGAACTACCTCGGAATAAAGAAGGAGTTCGATTCAATCGATGAACATGAACTCGCCGAGAAGTGGAGATCCGATAAGGATCTGGTCAAGAGATATTCTATGCAGAGGGCTGAGGCGATCATGGCGGCGTATGAAGCGGTTAAGGACTTCATCTTCAGCTTAAGCGAGCTCACGGGGATGCCGGCAGACTACATCTTGACGGCCTCAGCCGGATTTAGGGTTGAGAGCTACTTGATGACCCACGCGGTTAGGGTTGGGGAATTGATCCCGAAGCGGATGGAGATCAGGCACGTAACCTATCCAGGCGGGTTGGTTAAGGCCCCCGAGCCAGGGATTCATGAGAACGTGGCTGTGGTGGACTTCAGATCCATGTATCCAAGCCTCATGATAAAGTATAACATCTCATTCGACACCCTAAGCCCAGATGGGGAAAATGTTGCCCCAAATGGATATAGGTTTAGGGCGAGTCCTGAGGGATTCCTCCCAAACGTCTTGAAGACCTTGCTTAGGGAGAGGAGGGCTATTCAATCGAGGCTTAAGGAGCTTGATCCAGAATCGGTTGAGGCCAAGGTCTTAGATGCTCGTCAAAGAGCCGTGAAGATAATCACGAACGCAATCTACGGCTACACAGGCTGGATTGGGGCGAGGTGGTATACTAGGGAGGTTGCCGAGGCCACAACAGCTTGGGGGAGGGAGGTGATAAACTCCTCGATGAAGAAGGCTGAAGAACTTGGGATGGATGTCATCTACTCCGACACGGACTCCCTCTTCCTCAAGAACTATGAAGGGAGGCTTGAGAGGTTCATGGAGTGGATCGAGAGGGAGCTGGGGCTTGAGGCGAAGGTGGAGGAGGTCTTTAAGAGGGTGATCTTCACCGAGGCCAAGAAAAAATATGCTGGGATAA
>CAYVHW010000047.1:0-7615 GCA_964451435.1 uncultured Nitrososphaeria archaeon
AAACTGTGGAGCCGTGGTGATAACTAGGATACCGACGGTCGAAGAGCTTGAAGAACTTCAGTCGAGTGAATACAAGCTTAGATTTACGTGTGGGGCATGCGGTAAATCTTTCGAGATCAAACCCGAGATGGTTCTCAAGAAGATTAGGAGGTAGTTCATGGTGGATGTGGGAGACGATGTCAATCCGATCATAAGGATGCTGGGCTGGAGGGTTAGGAGGCTGAGCCTAGATGAGATTAAAGAGGTCTTAGCAGCATTGGCCTCGATCGAGGATCAAGTATTCACCCTAACCGATCTGATAGAGATGCTACCGCGTGAGATTAGGGAGGATAGGAGGAAGAGGAGGAGTGTTGGAAACCTCCTCCAATCTTTGGGCAAACTCGGATACCTGTCGAAGCCTAGTGAGAGGAAGTGGATGAAGAATTATCCAACCCTTAGCCACTACCTGACCCAGAAGCTCCTCGACCTCTCCTCCCTCGAGAGGATGCCGCCCCATTCGGCTTATGAGGAGGAGAAGATAGTCTCTCACCGCGAGAAGCCTCGGAGGGGTGGGAAGACCTTCTCACGACGATGACCCCCTCCCAGTCAGGCGGTATCTCTACGAATCTCCACTCCTTACCCAAGAATCTGGCGGCGAGGATGGGCTTGGGCCTAATCTCCTCTCCACATCTAGGGCATTTGATGACGAATCTCTCACAGAATTCGAGCAGCCTCCTAACTTGAGCCTCGTTCAAAGCTATGTAGGACTTATTGCTGGACTTAACCTCGATCGCTAGGAGCTCGCCATCATCGACGGCGATTATATCTGGTTTAGGAAGCTTTCCAGCGCCGCTTCCAGGAGTTCTCACAGCATAGAATCCAGGCTTATCCCTCGAGGTGAACTTCTTAACGAGATAATATTCTCCCTCATATCCCATCCTAGCCTTATAGCGTGGCGAGGCGGGGTTCTTGGGCCTCTTAGGCATGATAAAACAATGTATTCGCCTAGATTTAATGTGAGCTGAGCCGAGGACGGCGTGGTAGTATTCTGGAAATCTTTTTGAACTCCACCAGATCTTGAGAGAGGCGATGAGAGGAGGGTTGAGTCCAATCGTGAGGAGGAAGCATAGAGGGCTCGTGATAACTAGGGCTGGGAGAGGATTTTCGAGGAGGGAGCTTGAGGAGGTGGGTCTCAGCATTAGGGAGGCGAGGAGGCTGGGAATATACGTGGATGTTCGGAGAAGTAGTTTAAGGGATGAGAATGTGAAGATCTTGAGGGAATTCTTGAAGAAGGTTAGGGGAGGTCAGCCGTAGAGCTTCTCAACTGCCTCCTCCAATCCAAGCTCTAGGAGCTTCTCCCTCGTCGGCCAGCCCCGCTCATCCCATCCCCTAAGCCTATAATAGCTTCTCAATAGCTCCATGAACCTCTCCCTATCTATTCTAGATCCCTTCGTCTCCCCATCTGGTATCGGATCCTCGAAGTCTCTAGCCGGTAGAGTATCATCCTCTACATCTATCCCTTTCTTGAGGATCGCGATGACTCTCGTCAGGTTCCAAACTCTCTCAGAGCATAGGAGTAGGTCGTCTAGGCTGAACTCTTTCCCAACCACGGCTGAGTATGCCTCGGCGTAGAGGTTTGGATCAACCTTAAGCTCAACCCATGGGAACCTGCAGACCCCGAGCATGTCGAATAACGGTCTTAGATGTTGGAGGTAGATCACCCTCCTCGCCTTATCCTCTCCATAATCATCTCTCCCAACCTCAAGATCATAGGTTATCGCCCAAGACCTATTGTGATGAGCGCCTATATCGCATGTAGCGTAGCTTAGAGCCATGGCCGGGGCGGCTCGATGATCGTATGCGCTTATCTCAAGCCCCTTAACATGCATGGCGAACCTCTCAGATCCACCACCTACGTATCTTGAAAGTTTTCTAACCCCTAAGGCCATAAGGTTTCCAAACCCTTTCCTCTCGGCGATGAGCTTGATTAGCTTATAGACGGTCTCCGCGTCGCCCCATCTAACCTCGAATCCCACATGTTCCTCATCCAAGATTCCACGCTGGAAGCACTCCATGACGAACGCTATGACGGAGCCTGTTGAGATAGTGTCTAAGCCATAGTAGTCGCAGAGATAGTTCGCCTTCGCGATCGCCTCCAAATCTCCAAGTCCAAGGTTAGGTCCAAGCATGGCAAAGTTCTCATAGTCAACGGTGACGTGGCCATCTCCTACCGATATTGTGTGGCCGCATGGCATCATACAGTTCGCGCATCCAGACGTGTATTCCTCGATTTTATGGACCGCCTCTCCCCCAAACCTCTCCACGCCATCGAATCTAGTGTATTGGAAGTTCTTGGTCGGCAGGGCCTCAGCCTCATTAGACCACTCAATTACGGACATGGTGCCATACCTCTCCCACTTTTCATAGAGCGTGCTTCCAACTATCTGATCTCTAAGCCTCTCCACAACCTCTGCAAGCTTCTCTGGATCCGCTACTTTCACCTCCTTCTCTCCCTTGGCCACGATCGCCTTCAACTTCTTACTCCCCATCACGGCTCCCATACCAGTTCTCCCAGCTTGCGCATGTCTCCTAAGCTTGAGATCCCAATCCACATTTATGCACGCGAAGTTCACCAACTTCTCTCCAGCAATCCCTATAGTGGCTATCGAGCAGTCTCCATGAATCTCCCTAAGCTTTCTATCAGCGTCCCTTGAGTGAAGACCCCATAGACCTTCGGCGGACTCGACCTCAACCCGACCGTCCTCGACCAATAGATAGCATGGTTCTTGAGACGCTCCTCTAATCACAAGTGCATCGATCCCAGCCCTCCTCATCATAGATCCGAGATGTCCGCCGACGATGCTATCTCCATAGATCCCGGTTAGGGGGCTTATCGCCGCGAAGGTCGTCTTAGATCCACCCTTGAAGATAGTGCCGTCTAATGGGCCGGTCGCGACTACTAGGACGTTTGATGGATGGGTTCCATGGATTATCTGGTCGAGGTTCTCGAAGATGATGTATGCAGCCCAACCCCTTCCACCGATATACTTGAACGCCAATTCCTCACCCACATCGACGACCTCAACTTGCTTATCCGTCAAATCCACATACGCTATCTTCCCATACCCTAACATCGAGCATAACCTCTCCTCATGATGAGTCTTAAACTTTTAGAGTTGTCTGAGGAAATCCGTTAATAACTTCTGCTCCCTATGGTATCTCAAGACCCTGCTCTCCTCCAAGACCGTGAGTGGGAGGTCTATGATCTTCCCAAGCTCGGCCAATACTTCGTCAAGTGAATCCGATCTAAATCTCCTAAACTTCATCGCCCTCCTACAGATCTCCCTAAACCTCCAAACCCCAAGCGGTATCCAGCCCTCATAGATCTCAGCTATCGCTATGGCCGATGCCTGCCTCCTAATCTCCGAGAGCTTTTCGAGGACTGGAAGCCTTAGGGCATGATATGCTCCGCCGACCTCCTCCGGATATCTATCTGGATCTCCTGGAAGCTCCGAGTCATGGTATATCTTCATTCCACCACCCCTATACCAGACCTCGAATACCTCGAACATCCATGGCCCTGGAATCAATAGGACTGTAACCCTATTGTAGTGGGCCTCATATTGATAGAGCTCATATGTGTTTATCCAGTCATATTCCTTTAGCTCGTTTCTAAGCCTTCTCCCAATCTGGTCATCCACGGCCGTGATGCTCCACTCGGTTGGGACGAGCCTCCTCCAACGCTTAAGCCCAAGTAATCCAAGCGAGAGAAGTCTAACGATATGCCTCTCACCTATCCCCGATCGATACAGCTCGTAGATGGCTTGCGAGGCCTTCAAGTCTATGTCTGAGACGATCTTATCGACGACCCTCGGTATCGTCGGGTTCTCGGCCAGAATAGCCTTGACAACCGTTCCAGAAGGCCCTGTCGGAGCATATCTAAGCTTGAATCCAGGCCTTATCACGGGCTCCTTATCCAGCTCAAGCTCGACATCGGTCGGCGTATAGGCCATGCCTAGCTCCTGAATCGTGGCTAGGAGTCTACTCGGATTCCTCGCATCCTCCACCCTAACCGGCTTCTTACCCCTAACCATGCTGAGCCTCATCGAGACGAGCTTCTGGAGAGGTAGGTCGAGCCATGAACCATAATCCTCCATCAAGCTCGTATCCGCTTGAATCGGTGGGACGAGCGGGCCGGCCAAGACCCTAGGATAACCCCATGAACCTATGAGGGCTGAGGGAGGAGATGATCCAAAAATCGTCTTAGAGCCTTGAACCTTTCTCAACAGCTCTTTAACATCTTTGAGATATGGGCAGATCTCCAGCCTACACTTCTTGAAGTCTCCGCCGCAGACTGGGCATGGGACTCTCCGCTCCTCCCTGAGCTCGCCTCTCCCAGCGAACCTGTATAGCTTGAGCTGAACCAACCTACACCTCAACAAATTATCCACGAGGCTAAGTATTTTCACCTTGGCGGACACTTACATGGCTTCGATCCGCAGATCGGGCAGCCATCTCCATACTTGGCCAGAATCGCCTCTTCCAGGTCTATCCCAACTACATTGCAGAAGCTTAGAAGCCAGGCCAATAGGTCGGCGACCTCATCCCTCAAGGCTCGGTTATCACCCTTGAGAAACGCATCAGCAACCTCTCCAGCCTCTGAAAGCATCCAGATCAAGGTCTTCTCAGCCCCCCTCGCCTCATCCCTCCTAAGATATATCTCGGCCATAAGCTTCTGAATCTCCCTCAACTCCATCTTAAGACAAATATCCAAGCCATGAACATAACCTTTTCCAATCTGGAATCTGTTTCAAAAGCCTTAAATCGAGAATCGGATGACTATGATCCGTTGAGCAAGGAAGAGATAGATCTCATGAGGAGAAGGGCGAGGAGCTTCGCATCTAACGCGAAGCATCTGATTAAGGAGGGAGTATACGATTTGGCAGCATTCAACGCGGAGCAAGCCGCCCAACTATATCTTAAAGCAACTCTACTCGAATTGATTGGAGATTATCCGAGGACGCATTCACTCATAACTTTATTGAGTGAGCTTAGGAGGGTGGACGAGGATGTGATCACGCGCTTCGTTAGGGAGAATAGGCTTAAACTACACGCGCTTGAAGACGCGTATCTAACCAGCAGAAACTTTGTTAAAGAATTTGATGAAAGTGATGCCGAGGAGCTCTTAGAGGTCTCGGAGGGGGTGATAAGGCTCTGTGAGGAGCTTAGACATAAGCTGGGAAAGGGCTAAGATCCTGAGAGATTGGAGGAGATATGTCGATAGGATAGCGCACTCAGCGAAGAAGATTCTCGGAGACGATGCGAGGGTCTATGTATTCGGAAGCGCTGTGAGGGGAGAGCTCACGGCGATCTCAGACATAGACATCCTAATAGTCTCGGAAAGGGTTCCTAGATCGTTCATGGAGAGAGTTAAGCTTAAGCTCAAGATAATGGATTCAAGTAGCTTACCGGATCATAGCCCATTCGAGCTGCATCTAGTGGATGAGAGGGAGACCAAGCTATACTTCTACCACATTAAAGGCGATTATATGAGAGTGGCTTGAGAAACCAACTATCTTTAGATCAATCTTAGGGCGACTAAGCCTCCTATGATCGCTATCAGTATTCCGAACGCCATCTTTAGAATCCAAGCCTTAGTCGTCTTCGCCGCCTTAGCCCCAATCCAAGAAAACAATAGGGTAACGACGCCTATCCCCACGAAACTGATTATATCCATGTATCCATGCAGCGTTAGGTTTGTCGCGCCAACCCCGGCTACAAAGATCATCTCCGCCGAGGATGTCCCAACAGCTATATGCATTGGATATCCTAGGGCGTTAAGGATTGGCATGTAGTATATTCCTCCGCCGAATCCACATAATCCCGTAGCGATGCCCGCGAAGAACATGAGCGCGAACAGCCTCGGCCCAGCTTCAAGCCTCTTCACATCCTCCACTGTGACCCTAGGCGGAATCTTCCCCCTCGCCTTAGCGGCTCCATATAGCATATAGATCCCAACACCTATACACGCTATTCCAAAGATGCTCTTCAAGGTCGAGCTTGGAGTCAGCATCGCTAGCTGCGTTCCCAAGGTCACGCCCAATGCGGCCGCTATCGAAGATACGATGACTCCTTTTCCATAGACGTGCTTATTTCTATAGTGGGCTATGACCCCCGGGATTGTGGTTATCGAGATCACGGCCATATTCACCGCATATGCATACTTTATGGGTAGCCCGAGTAAAGCCATCATCATCGGAATTCTGAGAAAACATCCACCTATTCCCAACCAAGTCGCTAGGAAGCCCGGTATCGCTCCCGTTAAAATTATCCAAAATACTCGAACCCAATCCATCACAGTTTTCTCCTCGTTTTCTTTATTTAAACATATTTTAATCCGTTAATATGATATTCTCATGATGAGGATCCCCAGAGATCTTAGGGAGAGAGTTATGAGGTTAATGGAACTTAAGGGCATTAGGGGCAGGAGCGTTGAGGAATACGTAGAGGAGTTGCTAAATCTATCCGAGAACATAGCCGTTGAGAAGGAGAGCTTGCATAGAGCCGCGGAGGTCTTCAGGGCATTATCCGACTTCGAGAACCTCAGAATCCTAATGTTACTGAAGAAGGGGGAGATGTGTGTCTGTGAGCTTATGGTGGCGTTGAACATGAAGCAACCGGCTGTCTCATATCATTTGAGACTGCTACGCGAGAAGGGATTGATAAAATCTATTAGGAAGGGCAAATGGATCTTCTACTCGATAGCCGATCGAAAGCTTTTGAAGATGATCGAGAAGGTAATCGAAAACGTTTGAGTTTTATTCGCCGCCATCCTAGACTCCCTCAATTCACCATAAGCCTAATATACTTAGGCGGGATATAGTTGCAGAGATATACTTCATCGGTCGCCTTGTAAAACTTTAAGCCATCCTTCCTAGCCCTCTCAACATCTATCTCTAATATCGCTGGCCGGCTCGTCTTCCTCAAGCCAACCCTCCAAGCTATCTCGGGCGTTGGGGACAGGTGAACCCATCTACGCCTCATGGGTTTAATCCCCTCTCTCAGAATATTCCTAGCAGCCTCCGGGGTCGTTCCATGATATAGGACCTTAACCGAGAAATCCTCTTTTAATCTCAGCTTTACTGGGATGCTGTGGCCGTAGAGGGCCCTTATCCTACCATCCCTCAGCTCAAATCTCCTCCTCTCACTCCTCTCAACGATCTCCACGATCAACGACTCGTTCACATCCGGAAACTTCTCTCTGATCTTTTGTAGAAGCTCGTTGAAATCCACGAAACCATGCTCATCCATCCTCAAGTCTTTGGGGTCATGTCTAAGCAAATAGCTCATATACTTGCTGATCCTAGTCTTCAACCTCTCCCTCATCCTCATCTCCTACAGATTACCATTCGGAACAGAATCTAATTGATATTTTTAGGTGGAGGTGAGCTGCGTAAATATACTTAGACCCTTCTCCCCCTCCTCCCGCCCTTCCTCCTAACGGAGTCATGCGGTATCGGCGTTACATCCTCAATCCTCCCGATCATGACCCCAGACCTAGCTATGGCCCTTATCGCTGCCTGGGTTCCCGGTCCAGGAGTTCTAGCCTTAACCCCTCCTGGAGCTCTGACCCTTA